>JBARAE010000920.1:0-5558 GCA_049791715.1 Micromonospora sp. | reverse complement strand
GCCGGGTGCTGCCGATGTCCCGGCAGCCGGTCGGCATCGAGGCCCGGGTGCGCGGCGCCGACCCGGACCGCCCCGACGAGGTACGCACCGTGTGCGGCCAGCACCAGGTCGCCGTCACCACCGGCCGGGTGGAGACGCTGGGGCTCACCCCCGCGGCGCCGGCCGCCTGCGCGGAGGCGGTGACCGCGGTGGCCGACGCGGACTGGCTGATCTTCGGGCCGGGCAGCTGGTACACCAGCGTCCTGCCGCACCTGCTGGTGCCCGGGCTGGCCGACGCGATCGCCTCCAGCCCGGCCCGACGGCTGGTCACGCTCAACCTGGTGGCCGAAAAGGAGACCCACGGGCTGTCCCTGGCCGACCATCTGGCCACCCTGCACCGCTATCTGCCCGAGTTGAAGGTGGACATGGTGCTCGCCGACTCCAAGGCGGTGGGTGACCCCGAACCGGTCGAACGTGCGGCAGAATCGCTGGGTGCCCGGCTGGTCCTCGCTCCGGTCGCCGTCACCGACGGCACGCCCCGCCATGATCCGGCCGCGCTGGGCGCCGCACTGGTGCCTGTCCTGGGCGCCGATCGTTAAGCACGTACGTAATCACCGGCGACACGCCGGAACCGGTCCGTGGAGGGGCGCACTATGGCGATGACGGCTGCGGTCAAGGACGAGCTGAGTCGGGTCGACGTGCCGAAGCCGTGCTGCCGCCGGGCGGAGATGGCGGCCCTGCTGCGCTTCGCCGGAGGCCTGCACATCGTGTCCGGCCGCGTCGTGGTCGAGGCCGAGCTGGACACCGGGGCGGTCGCCCGTCGGCTGCGGCGGGAGATCGCCGAGGTCTACGGCTACCCGAGCGAGATTCACGTGCTCGCCTCCGGCGGCCTGCGCAAGGGCAGCCACTTCATCGTGCGGGTGGTCAAGGACGGCGAGGCCCTGGCCCGCCAGACCGGGCTGCTGGACGTGCGTGGCCGCCCGGTGCGGGGCCTGCCGCCGCACGTGGTGGCCGCCAACGTCTGCTGCGCGGTCTCCGCCTGGCGGGGCGCGTTCATGGCGCACGGCTCGTTGACCGAGCCGGGCCGGTCCAGCGCGCTGGAGATCACCTGCCCAGGCCCGGAGTCGGCCCTCGCGCTGGTCGGTGCGGCCCGCCGGATCGGCATCGTGGCGAAGAACCGCGAGGTCCGCCAGGTCGACCGGGTGGTGGTCAAGGACGGCGACGCGATCGCCGCGCTGCTCACCCGGATCGGCGCGCACTCCAGCGTGCTGGCGTGGGAGGAGCGCCGGGTGCGCCGGGAGGTACGGGCCACCGCCAACCGGCTGGCCAACTTCGACGACGCCAACCTGCGCCGCTCGGCCCGGGCCGCGGTCGCCGCGGCCGCTCGGGTCACCCGCGCGCTGGAGATCCTCGCCGACGACGCCCCGAACCACCTGACCGACGCCGGCCGGCTGCGGCTGGAGCACCGGCAGGCCTCGTTGGAGGAGCTGGGCGCCCTCGCGGAGCCGCCGTTGACCAAGGACGCGATCGCCGGCCGGATCCGCCGGCTGCTGGCGCTGGCCGACAAGCGGGCCCGCGACCTGGGCATCCCGGATACCGAAGCGGCCGTCACGCCGGACATGCTCGTGGTCTGATAGGACGGTGGGTCGTCATTCCGGGAGCGAGCGCGCCGAGCTGGCCAGCAGGCACAACGGTGTCACCTCGCGTCCTCGCACCGCGCCGTGCGGCGACGAACCGAAGAGGATCACCACCCGGCGCAGCGCGGCGCCGCGCGCTCGGATAGGGTCGCTGCGTACGGCAAGGGGGCCGGCACAGGCACTCCTCGCCGTGCTCACCGCCTCGGGCGGTCAGGTCCTTCAGACCGCGGCGGGGTGGCCGAGATGAACCGTCAACGGCCGGCTCCAACGGTCGGCGCACACACCTCCGCCGGCCCGGGTCTGACGCCGGCGGACCAGAACGCGAGGAGATGGGACCTGTGACCATCCGGGTTGGCATCAACGGCTTCGGCCGGATCGGCCGCAACTTCTTCCGGGCAGTGCTGGCGTCCGGCGCTGACATCGAGGTCGTGGCGGTCAACGACCTGACCGACAACGCGACGCTCGCCCACCTTGTCAAGTACGACAGCATCCTGGGTCGCCTCCCGCACGAGGTGAAGGCCACCGCGGACGAGATCACCGTCGGCGGCAAGACCATCAAGGCGTACGCCGAGAAGGACCCGGCGAAGCTGCCGTGGGGCGAGGTCGGCGCGGACGTGGTCATCGAGTCCACCGGTTTCTTCACCGACGCCACCAAGGCGAAGGCGCACATCGACGGCGGGGCCAAGAAGGTCATCATCTCCGCGCCGGCGAAGAACGAGGACGTCACCGTGGTCATGGGCGTCAACCAGGACCAGTACGACCCGGCCAAGCACACGATCATCTCGAACGCCTCCTGCACGACGAACTGCCTCGCCCCCATGGCGAAGGTTCTGCAGGACACGTTCGGTATCCAGCACGGTCTGATGACCACCATCCACGCGTACACGCAGGACCAGAACCTGCAGGACGCGCCGCACAAGGACCTGCGTCGGGCCCGGGCCGCCGCGCTGAACATCGTCCCGACCTCGACCGGTGCCGCCAAGGCGATCGGCCTGGTGCTGCCGGAGCTGAAGGGCAAGCTGGACGGCTACGCGCTGCGGGTGCCGATCCCGACCGGGTCGACCACCGACCTCACCGTGAACGTGAGCCGTGAGACCACGGTGGACGAGGTCAACGCCGCGATGAAGGCCGCCGCGGACGGCCCGCTCAAGGGCATCCTGATCTACAACGAGGACCCGATCGTCTCCTCGGACATCGTCACCGACCCGGCGTCCTGCATCTTCGACGCGCCGCTGACCAAGGTCGTCGGCAACCAGGTCAAGGTCGTCGGCTGGTACGACAACGAGTGGGGCTACTCGAACCGCCTGGTGGACCTGGTCAAGCTGGTGGGTCAGTCGCTGTGAGCATCCGCAACCTCGACGACCTGCTCGCCGAGGGGGTGTCGGGTCGGCGCGTGCTGGTGCGCGCCGACCTGAACGTCCCACTGGACAAGCAGACCGGTGAGATCACCGACGACGGCCGGATCCGGGCCGTCCTGCCGACCCTCAGCGCGCTGGTCTCCGGTGGCGCGAAGGTGGTCGTCTGCTCGCACCTGGGCCGCCCGAAGGGCACGCCGGAGCCACAGTTCAGCCTCCGTCCGGTGGCCGGGCGGCTCGGTGAGCTGCTCGGGGCGCCGGTGCACTTCGCCGAGGACACCGTTGGCGACTCCGCCCGCTCCACGGTGGAGGGCCTGGCCGACGGTCAGGTCGCCCTGCTGGAGAACCTCCGCTTCAACAAGGGTGAGACCAGCAAGGACGAGGCCGAGCGGGGTGCCTTCGCGGACCAGCTCGCCGCCTTCGGTCAGGCGTACGTCGACGACGCCTTCGGCGCTGTGCACCGCAAGCACGCCAGCGTGTACGACGTACCGGCCCGGCTGCCGCACTTCGCCGGCCGGCTGGTGCTGCGCGAGGTGGAGGTGCTCTCCAAGCTGACCGGCGAGCCGGAGCGGCCGTACGTGGTGGTGCTCGGCGGTTCCAAGGTCTCCGACAAGCTCGCGGTGATCGAGGCGCTGCTGCCGAAGGTCGACCGGCTGCTCATCGGCGGCGGCATGTGCTTCACCTTCCTCAAGGCCCAGGGTCACGAGGTGGGTAGCTCGCTGCTCGAGGAGGAGATGGTCGAGACCTGCCGCAACCTGCTGGAGCGCTCCGAGGGCAAGATCATGCTCCCGGTCGACGTGGTGGCCGCGACCGCGTTCGCCCCCGACGCCGACCACGACGTCTTCCGTGCCGACGGCATCCCGAGCCACCGGGTCGGGCTGGACATCGGCCCGGAAACGGTCGCCGGCTTCGCCGCCGCCCTGAAGACCTCCGCCTGTGGAGATCCGGGGAACGCGCGGACGATCTTCTGGAACGGTCCGATGGGCGTGTTCGAGATGCCGCCCTTCGCCGCGGGCACCCGGGGCGTCGCCGAGGCGATCGCCGACTCCGACGCGTTCAGCGTGGTCGGCGGCGGTGACTCGGCGGCCGCGATCCGGGTCCTCGGCCTCGACGAGAAGGCGTTCGGGCACATCTCCACCGGTGGCGGTGCCTCGCTGGAATACCTGGAGGGCAAGACCCTCCCCGGCATCGCGGCGCTGGAGGACTGATGGCGGGCGAGGGCCGCCGGCCGCTGATGGCCGGCAACTGGAAGATGAACCTGAACCACCTCGAGGCCAACCTGCTGATGCAGAAGCTGGCGGCGAGCCTGAGCGAGAAGCAGCTCACCGAGGTCGAGACGGTGGTCCTGCCGCCCTTCACCGACCTGCGGACCGTGCAGACCGCGGTGGACGGCGACAAGCTGCTGATCGGCTACGGCGCGCAGGATCTGTCGCCGTACCAGTCGGGCGCGTACACCGGGGACATCTCCGGGCCGATGCTGGCCAAGCTCGGCTGCACCTACGTGGTGGTCGGCCACTCGGAGCGGCGGGCGTACCACCACGAGGACGACGCGCTGGTCAACGCCAAGGTGATCGCGGCGTTGGCCAACGGGCTCACCCCGATCCTCTGCGTCGGCGAGGGGCTGGACGTCCGCGAGGAGGGGCGCCACGTCGCCCACTGCTCCGACCAGCTCATCGCGGGCCTGCATGGCCTCACCGCCGAGCAGGTGACCAAGGTCGTCATCGCGTACGAGCCGGTCTGGGCGATCGGCACGGGCAAGACGGCGACCCCGGAGGACGCCCAGGAGGTCTGTGGGGAGGTCCGCAGGCGGATCGCCGAGACCTTCGACGAGTCGACCGCGCACCAGGTCCGTATCCTTTACGGCGGGTCGGTCAAGGCGTCGAACATCGCCGCGATCATGGCCCAGCCGGACGTGGACGGTGGCCTGGTGGGTGGGGCGAGCCTGGACGCGGAGGAATTCGCGCAGATCTGCCGGTTCCCGGAGCACATCGCCCGCTGAACGCTCGCTATCCTTGACGCTGCCCGTCCGTCGGCCGGTGCCACGTGCCCGTCCTGCCCGGGCAGATGATCGCTACGAGAGGACTGACCCCAGCCATGCCGATCGCGTTCGCCTACACGTTGATCGTGTTGTTGATCATCACGAGCATCCTGCTCACCCTGCTGATCCTGCTGCACCGAGGTAAGGGTGGCGGGTTGTCGAGCATGTTCGGCGGCGGCGTCAGCTCCAGCCTGGCCGGCTCTTCGGTGGCCGAGAAGAACCTCGACCGCTACACCGTTCTGGTGGGGATCGTCTGGTTTGCCTGCATCGTCGGGATCGGCCTGTGGCTCCGCCTCCAGCTCGGCAGCGGGGCCTGAGCCAGCCCGTCAAGTCGTACAATCTGCGCGCGGTCCGTCACCACGGGCCGCGCGCAGTTCTTTTTTCCGCTGCACCGCGTCGCCCGCCGCCCATCCTCGCGGCGGTCCCCTCCGACGACAGGAGCGAGCAGCCGTGCCGACAGGCAACGCCATCCGGGGCACCCGCATCGGGTCCGGCTCCGAGCGGCCCACCGAACGATCCGCGCCGGCCCCACGGCGGCCGGTCACCTAC
>JBARAE010000919.1:0-7160 GCA_049791715.1 Micromonospora sp. | reverse complement strand
CGGCGCGGACCGGGCCGTCTCGGTTAGCCTGAGAACCGGGTCCAAGCCATGCAAATCGGGCCTTCCGGCTGGCAAGGGGGAGCCATGGCGGATTCGGCGGCGAAGAAGGTGGCGCAGCAGACGGAGCACCGGCTGGAGCAGGTGGCCGAGAACGTCCGGGGGAAGTTCGAGGAACTCACCAAGGCGCGGTTCATGGACAAGGTCAGGGACGGGCGCTTCCTCGACCAGGTCGACCACGGCATCGACCGGGCGCGGGCTGACGAGAAGAAGAAAGAGCAGGGCGGATCGGTCGAGTGACGACTGGTGCGCCGACGTGCGGGCCGGGACCCACGGGGGGCCCCGGCCCGTTCGCCTTTCCGGCGGACCGGGCGGGCCTCAGCCGAGGCGGCGGTTCTCGCGGACCAGGCCGCCCTCGCACCAGTCGTGGTACACGAAGAGTTCCGGCCGGGCCAGCAGCACCCGGCTGTTGTGGGCCCAGTTCCGCATCAGCTCGTCACCAGCGCGCTCGGCCTGCTCGACCAGCTTCCGGAACCGGCGCTTCGGGTGCGCCTTGAAGTTCGTCCGGATGCCGTCGGCGGCGTAGATGTAGAGGCAGTGCAGGGCAAACCGGCGGGCCGGGCAGTTCGGGTCCATCGCCAGCTCGAAGAGCGTGCCCACCAGGTGATCGCCGGCGACCAGCAGGTCCCAGTCCGGGGGCATGGAACTCAGCGGAACCGAGTCCGGGTGGTACGCCCACGCCCGTAGCTCGTCAGGAGACGGGTCGACGGGGTTGGCAAAGCCGTGGAACGTTGATTCCTGCACGCTCACCGGCCAACCTTCCGCTTCCGTTGGCGGGGGCACCGGCCACCCGCGGACCTGGCTGCTGGGGCGACACGGTAACGCGGTTTTGTGGAGCTGCGGAAGGGCTGTCCGGGAGCAATTCGGCGACCGTTGGCCGGGCCGGGTCCACCGTACGGTCGACCCGGCCCGCCGGACCGCCGTCAGTCGGCGACCGGTGCGGGCGCCGGCCGTCGGACCGAAGCCCGCCGGCGCAGCCAGGTCTTGAACCACGGCAGGTCCGGCAGCCGGGCCAGCATCGGCCCGGTGACCACCGTGACCAGCACGTACGTTGTGGCGAGCGCCGCCAGTCGGGGCTCCACCGGCTGGGCGGCGGCGACGGCGAGCCCGGCGATCACGATGGAGAACTCGCCGCGCGGGGTGAGCGCGAAGCCGGCGCGCCAGCGGCCCGGCTCGGCGATCCCCGCCCGTCGCGCCGCCAGGTACCCGGTGAGCAACTTGGTGCCCATGGTGACCAGGGCCAGCGCCAGCGCGGGCAGCAGCACGGGAGGTATGTCCATCGGGTCCGTGACCAGCCCGAAGAACACGAAGAAGACCGCGGCGAAGAGGTCCCGCAGCGGGGAGAGCAGCTCGGTGGCATGGTGTGCCACCGGCCCGGAGAGCGCGATGCCGACCAGGAACGCCCCGACCGCGGCGGACACCTGGAGTTTGGCGGCGAGACCGGCGACGAGCAGCGTCAGGCCGAGCACGCCGAGCAGCAACGCCTCCGGGTCCTTGGCGGAGAGCGCCGAGGAGATGACGTGCCCGTACCGGATGGCGACCGCCAGGACGACCACCACGGTGACCACGGCGGCCGCCAGCGAGATCCCGCCCTTGACCAGACCGACGCCGGCCAGCAGCGCGGTGACCAGCGGCAGGTAGAGCGCCATGGCCAGGTCCTCGATCACCAGGACGGAGAGGATCACCGGGGTCTCCCGGTTACCGACCCGGCCCAGGTCGCCGAGGACCTTGGCGATCACTCCGGAGGAGGAGACCCAGGTGACGCCGGCCAGCACCACGGCCGCCACCCAACTCCAGCCGAGCAGCAGCGCGAAGGCGAAGCCGGGGAGGGCGTTGAGCACCGCGTCGATCAGGCCGGCCGCGGCCGCCGAGCGGAGGTTGCCGACCAGTTCGTTGGCGCTGTACTCCAGGCCGAGCATGACGAGCAGCAGGATCACGCCGATCTCCGCGCCGACGGCGAAGAACTCCTCGCTGGCGTTCAGCGGCAGCAGGCCGCCGTGGCCGAAGGCGAGGCCGGCGAGCAGGTAGAGGGGGATCGGGGAGACGCCGAACCTGCGGCTCAGCCGGCCGAGGAGGCCGAGCAGGAGCAGCAGCGCGCCGACCTCGACGAGCAGCGTGGTGGTTTCGTGCATCCGCCTCAGCCGTCCGGGTCGGTGTCGGCGAGGATGGCGCTCACCCCGTCGAGACCCTGACGGGTGCCGACAACGACCACGACGTCACCCGCCGCGAAGCGGAAGGTGGGTTCCGGCGAGACGTTGACCTCGCCGTTGCGCAGCACCGCCACGATGGAGGCGCCGGTCCGCGTACGCGCCCTGGTGGCGCCCAGCTGCCGATTGACGTACTTGGTGCCGGCCGGGATGAGGATCTGCTCCGTGAGCAGCCCCGCGGCCTGCTCCCGCAGCCCGGAGAGCTGCCCGAGCATCAGCGACGCGCCGAGGATGTCGGCGAGCGCCTCGGCCTCGTCGTCGGTCAGCGGGATGTCGGCCTGACAGGCGTCCGGATCGTCCGGGTCGTAGAGGACCAGGTCCCGGCGGCCGTTGCGGTGGGAGACCACGCCGAGCCGGCGGCCGGATTCCGTCACCAGGTCGTGACGTACGCCGATCCCCGGTAGGGCAGTCTGTTCGACACGTACTCGCACCCAGGGAAGGCTACCCTGCCCGGGAGCCGGATGATCCCGCGAAGATCCACTGCGCTGGTCGCGGTACTGCTCCTGCTGGCCGGATGGTGGTGGCGGCCGCGCGGGGCGGAGAGCGGGCTGATCGGCCCCACCCCACGCGCGCCGCTCGCGACGACCGCCGAGGTCCAGGTGCGGCGCGTCGCGGTCGCCAACGCCCCGCCCGGGTACGACCAGCCGTACGTCGAGTTCGGCGATCACGATCATGGGTACGCGCTCTTCGCCTCGTGCGGGGGACGACCGCCGGTCCCGGGCTGCCCGGCGTTGCTGTTCCTCACCGACGACGGCGGCGAGTCCTGGTTCGAAATATCGGCCATCCTCGCCCGCTGGCGAAGCGGCAGCAGCTCCACGTCGTCGCCGACATCGCCGCGCTCTCCATCGCGGGCGACGGCTGGTACGTCACCATGGACCACGGCTTCACCTTCCAGCACACGTCGGCGGCGGAGTCTGCCTGGCGGTCGCTGCACGGTTGGGTGCAGCGCGACTCCCGTACCGGTCGAGTGGTCCGGTGGTACGGCGGTCGTTGGCGGCCGGTGCCGGTGCAGCCGCCCGTGTCCCGCCCGACGGCCGTGGACGGCGGTGGCGGCCTGACCGTCGCGGCGGCCGTCGAACGTGGTCGACCGATGGCGGCGGTGTCGGTGGACTCCGGCGCCCGTTGGCGGCGGACTGCGGTTCCGTCGGCGGACGGCGAGGTGGCCGCACTACGGGTCGCGGCCGCCGCCGACGGCGACGTGTGGCTTATCGGGGAGCGGCGACAGCCGGGCCGCTTTCCCGCCCTCTGGCGCTACGACGGCGGCTGGCAGCCGGTGTCCGTCGACCGAGTCCCGGAGCCCTTCGGGTCGGTCGTCCCCCTTGGACGGGGACGGCTTGCGGTGAGCGGCCCGGACGGTGGCGGTGTCATCGAAGATGGCCGCTACTTCGCCGAGAACTGGCCGTTGGAGCGGGACCATCGACTCACCCTGCTGATGGACGGCACCCTGCTGGCCCGCGGTACCCACGACCTGCTGCTGGGGCTGCGGCGCGGCGAAGAGTGGGTCCGGGTGGAAGTCGTCCCGAGCGGACAATGACCGGGTCACGCCGATGTCGACCTGACCTGGGGTGAGATCAAGAGGAAGGGCTTCGTTCAGTGACGTAGACGCCCTTGCCCTGGTGACCCTCGACCAACCCCTCCGCCTGCAAAATCAGCAGGGCTGAGCGCACCGGCTCGGCGGAGACACCGTAGTGGGCGATCAGCTCGCGAAGCGATGGCAGCTTGTCGCCGGGGGCGTACTCCCCTGACGCGATCTTGTCTCGGATGTCCTGGGCGATTCGCTGACGGTCGGGCACTCGGCGCATCGGCGGATTGGTTCGCCTACTTCGGCTCGGCGACGAACACTCCGACGCCTTCCAGTGTCTCGGTCAGCCCGGTCGCGCGCAGGATCATCATGGCCTTGCCGACGACCGTGTCCGACACGCCGTACTCCTTGCAGAGTCGGGACCGGCTCGGCAGTTTCGTGCCCGGCGGCCACTCTCCTGAATCAATCTTGTTCTTCAGCTCGTCTGCGAGCACCTGGTACTGCTGCTTGGGCATACACACTCCCCGGATGGCATGCCCATTCGATCACGCAAGAACCTCCAACCTCAAGCAATCGGTGGTTGGTCGTTGGCCTACAACCGGTGGCGATTGTAGGTCCCTCTTGAACGCCTCCGGATGGCACCTGGGGCGCTCATCCGGCCGGGGCGGGTGCCCCGCGGCCCGTCCCGACCCATCGGCAGAACTCGAACGAGAAAGGCCGAAGATGCGCAACCTCCTGCGACCTCTGTTGAAGGAAGCAACGCTGACCCTGCCCGGCTGGGTCCGCCCAACCGTCCGCCGGTCGGTGCGTACCGCTCGGCGGCGTACCTGCCGTTGCGGCCCTGGCAGGTGCGCAGCCGCACCTTCGCCACCTGTCGTCGCGGCCTGGATCCGGTCGAGGTCGGCGCCTTCCTCGACCGGGTGGCCGGCGACCTCGCCGCCGCTCAGGCCGAGGCCGCCCGCAGTCGGGAGGAGGCGTCCAGGATCAAGGACGCCCTCCGAGCGTGGCAGTCGAGCCAGGCCGCCACCATGCGCGACCTGGCCCGGCACCCGTGAGCCGCCGCTACGTCATCCATGTGCCGGTCGCCGCCGCCGACCTGGCCCGGGCCAAGATCCTGGCTCGCACCGCCGCCCGCTCGCTGGCCTTCCTCACCCATGTCGACCCGGGCGAGACCACCGTGTCGGCCGAGGACAACCAGGGGGTACGCCACCGCGTCTTCTGCGACCGGCGCCTGGATAGCGGTCGGCGCTGTGTCCTCCGCGCCGACCACGAAACTCCCTGCACCGCCCGCCTGCCCGTGAGCCGCCGGAGCGTCTAGAGTGACCCAGCTCACACGTATGGACTTGAGCGGAATAGACTCAACTCTGGTTGTGTCTGTCCTAGTGGACACGCCGATCCGGGGGAGCCCATGAACACGGAACGTCTCACCACCAAGAGCCGCGAAACCATCACCGGTGCCGTCGCGCTGGCCAACCAGCGTGGGCACGCCACGGTGGAGCCCTGGCACCTGCTGCTGTCGCTTCTCGACACCGAGGGCTCGACCGCTGCCGGCCTGCTGCGCGCCGTCGGGGCCGACCCCGCCGAGCTGCGCCGCGTCGCCCAGCGCACGGTCGACGGGCTGCCGGCCGCCCGCGGCTCCAGCATCGCCGAGCCCACCCTGGCCCGCGAGTTCGTCAACGCCATCGGCGCCGCCGAGCAGATCGCCCGGCCGCTCGGCGACGAGTACACCTCCACCGAGCACCTGCTCGCCGGCCTGGCCCAGGTGGGTGGCGCGGTCTCCGTCGCGCTCAAGAACGCGGGCGCCACCGAGGAGAACCTGGTCGCCGCCTTCCCGACCGTCCGCGGCGGGGATCGGCGGGTCACCACCGCCGACCCGGAGCAGACGTACCAGGCCCTGGCGAAGTACGGCGTCGACCTCACCGCCAGCGCGCGGGAGGGCAAGATCGACCCGGTCATCGGCCGGGACTCGGAGATCCGCCGGGTGATCCAGGTGCTGTCCCGGCGTACCAAGAACAACCCGGTGCTGATCGGTGAGCCCGGCGTCGGCAAGACCGCGATCGTCGAGGGCCTGGCCCAGCGGATCGTCGCCGGCGACGTGCCCGAGTCGCTGCGGGACAAGAAGCTGGTCTCGCTCGACCTCGGCGCGATGGTGGCCGGCGCGCAGTACCGCGGCCAGTTCGAGGAGCGGCTGAAGTCCGTGCTGGAGGAGATCAAGAACTCCAACGGCCAGGTCATCACCTTCCTGGACGAGCTGCACACCGTCGTCGGCGCCGGCAAGGGCGAGGGCTCCATGGACGCCGGCAACATGCTCAAGCCGATGCTGGCCCGCGGTGAGCTGCGGATGGTCGGCGCCACCACCCTCGACGAGTACCGCGAGCACATCGAGAAGGACCCGGCGCTGGAGCGCCGCTTCCAGCCGGTACTGGTCGGCGAACCGACCATCGAGGACACCATCGGCATCCTGCGCGGCCTGAAGGAGCGCTACGAGGTGCACCACGGCGTACGGATCACCGACGCCGCCCTGGTCGCCGCCGCCTCCCTCTCCGACCGCTACATCACCGACCGCTTCCTGCCGGACAAGGCGATCGACCTGGTCGACGAGTCCGCGTCCCGGCTCCGGATGGAGATCGACTCCCGTCCGGTGGAGGTGGACGAGATCGAGCGGGCGGTCCGCCGTCTGGAGATCGAGGAGATGGCGCTGGCCAAGGAGCCGGACGCCGCCTCCGCCGAGCGGTTGGAGCGGCTGCGCAAGGAGCTCGCCGACAAGCGCGAGCAGCTCATTGTGCTGTCCGAACGCTGGCAGCTGGAGAAGAGCCACATCACCAAGCTCTCCACCGCCAAGGAGGAGCTGGAGCGGCTCAGCGGCGAGGCCGAGCGGGCCGAGCGCGACGGCGAGCTGGAACGCGCCGCCGAGCTGCGGTACGGCCGGATCCCCGCCCTCAAGGCCGAGCTGAAGCAGGCCGAGGAGGAGCTGGCGCGGCTCCAGGCCGACGGCGCCATGCTGAAGGAGGAGGTCGGCGCGGACGACATCGCCGCCGTGGTCGCCTCCTGGACCGGCATCCCCGCCGGGCGGCTGTTGGAGGGCGAGACCGCCAAGCTGCTCCGGATGGAGGAGTCGCTGGGGTCCCGCGTGGTCGGCCAGTCCGAGGCGGTCGCCGCGGTCTCCGACGCGGTCCGCCGCGCCCGGGCCGGCGTCGCCGATCCGGACCGCCCGACCGGCAGCTTCCTCTTCCTCGGCCCGACCGGTGTCGGCAAGACCGAGCTGGCCAAGGCGCTCGCCGAGTTCCTCTTCGACGACGAGCGGGCCATGGTCCGCATCGACATGAGCGAGTACGGCGAGAAGCACTCCGTCGCCCGCCTGGTCGGTGCCCCGC
>JBARAE010000918.1:0-2104 GCA_049791715.1 Micromonospora sp. | reverse complement strand
GGACCGGGCCGCGTTCGCGGACGAGGCCGCCACGGACGCGTTCCGCGACGTCCCCGGCGACCGGCTGCTGACCGGCCTGCGCGGCAAGGACGTGGTGGTCGCGTTCGTGGAGAGCTACGGCCGGGACGCCGTCCAGGACCCGGAGTTCGCGCCGCAGGTCGACGCCGTGCTCGACGCCGGATACCGGCGGCTGCGGGCGGCCGGGTACGACGCCCGCAGCGGCTTCCTCACCTCCCCGACCTTCGGCGGCGGCAGCTGGCTGGCGCACGCCACCCTCCTCTCCGGGCTCTGGATCGACAACGACCAGCGGCACCGCGACCTGCTCGCCGGCGACCGGCTCACCCTGAACGGCGCGTTCCACCGCGCCGGCTGGCAGACGGTCGGTGTCATGCCGGCGGCCACCCAGCCGTGGCCGGAGGGGAGGTTCTTCGGCTACGACCGCTACTACGACGCGGCGAGGCTCGGCTACCGGGGGCCGAAGTTCAGCTACGCCCCGATGCCGGACCAGTACACCCTCGCCACCTTCCAGCAGCGGGAGCGGAGCACGCCACACGCCCCGCTGATGGCCGAGATCCCGCTGGTCTCCAGCCATTCCCCCTGGTCGGCCATCCCGAAGCCGGTCGACTGGGACGCGGTGGGCGACGGCGCGATCTTCCACCAGGCGTCCACCAGCAGCGATGTCCTGCACCGGGACACCGCCCGGATTCGCGCCGACTATCGCCGTTCCATCGAGTACACGCTGGACACCCTGGTCTCCTACGTGCAGACGTACGGCGGGGACGACCTGGTGCTGATCTTCCTCGGCGACCACCAGCCGGCGACGGCGGTCACCGGCGAGGGTGCCAGCCGCGACGTACCGATCACCATCGTCGCGCACGACCGCGCGGTGCTGGACCGGATCGCGGGCTGGGGTTGGCAGGACGGGCTGCGTCCCGGGCCGGACGCCCCGGTCTGGCGGATGGACACCTTCCGGGACCGGTTCCTCACCGCCTTCGGCCCGCAGCCCCCCGCCGACCGCCCACCGACCCACTGACCGCGTCGGGCCGCAACCCGGCGGGACCCGCCTCACGCCGCCCGGCGCCGGTTCCGGGTCGCCCGCGCCGACGTCTCCCGGTACGCCGACCGACGGTCGGTTGACGCGCCGCCATGGGCCAGCCGCATCGCCCGTCGGGCGTTGACCATCGGCTCGCACGGCCCGCTCTGATGTGCACAGAGCAGGCTGGGACACCGGCCGCTCTCGTCCGGTTGGTGCGCGGCGGCGACGTCGTACGCCAGCCGCCACAGCAGAGGGTCCGTCACGTCGTCCGGCAGGACCGCCTGGTGACTGGACCGGATGTGTGTCGTATCGGGCACGCCGAACCCCTCTCCTCGTCGCTCCCCTTTCGATGACCGACCGGGCCGTGGTCAAACCTGCCTCGGTGGACGGTTCGTCGTCCACGAGGCGTGGCGAACGCCTCGTCAGGCCGGGTAGGCGCGGGTTTCGGCGGCCTTGACCGCGGCCCAGACCGGGTGGCCGGGGCTGAGCCGCAGATGGGCGGCGGCGGCCGGGGTGACGTCCGCGGCGACGGCGATCGGGCCGTCGAGCTGGACGCGCAGGTTGTCGCCGTGCCGCTGCACACCCGTCACCGTCGCCGGCCAGACGTTGCGGGGGCTGCCGTCGGGTCGGGTCGGGTGGAGGGCGACGGCGGCGGGCGGGAACGCGACGAAGGCGTCGCCGTCGACCCGGTCGGCCGCGGTGAGGGTCAGCTCGCCGACCCGGACGCTGTGCCCGTCAGCGCGGCCCCGGTGCAGGTTGAGGCCGACCAGGCGGGCCACGTAGTCGGTGCGCGGCCGCGCGGTGACGGTGGCGGCGTCCCCCTCCTGGACGACCCGCCCCTGCTCGACGATGACCAGCCGGTCGGCGAGCACCAGGGCGTCCAGCGGGTCGTGGGTGACCAGCAGCGTCGCGCCGGGGTGATCGCCGAGGTGGCGCTGGAGTTCGGCCCGGGTGTCCAGCCGGGTCCTGGCGTCCAGGGCGGCGAGCGGCTCGTCCAGCAGCAGCAGGGTCGGCTCGACGGCGAGGGCCCGGGCGAGGGCGACCCGCTGCGCCTGCCCGCCGGAGAGC
>JBARAE010000917.1:0-4622 GCA_049791715.1 Micromonospora sp. | reverse complement strand
GCCCGGGAGGCCGCCGCCGGGCTGCCGCTGCTGGTCGGCGGCGACTCGGCCGGCGCGATGCTCGCCCTGCACCTGGCCCTGCGCGGCGTCGACCGGCCCGGTGACGTGACGGCCGGGCTGGCGTACTGGCCGCCGGTGGACCCGCTGGCCGCGGACTGGCGGCGGTTACGCGGCACGACGACCCGTGGGCCGGGCTGCTCGGGCACCCGCCGGCCGCCGGGGACCAGGCCACCCTCGACGCGACCGTCGGCTCGCACCTCGACGGCGGAGCTCCGGTGCTGCTGGTACACGGCCGGGCGGACGCCTCGGTGCCGGCCAGCCAGTCGGTCGACCTCACCGGCAGGCTGCTCGCCGTCGGACACCCGGTACACACCTGGATCACCCACGGCGGACACGCCCTTGACCTGGACCGACCGGACATCCTGGCGGTCACCGCCGCATTCCTGGACACCGTCCTGTCCAGCGGCTGACGCCGCTACCGTCAGAACATGCCCGACCTCGCCGCGATCGTCATCCACTGCCGCGACCCGTACCTGCTCGCGCCCTTTTGGAGCGCGGTCACCGGGCTCCCGGTGGTGGAGGAGGACCTGGCGGAGCTCGCCGACCGGGCGCTCGCGCCGACCGAGGCGGTACTGCTGCGCGACCCGTCGGGGCACCATCCGGACGTCTGGATCAGCCCGGCCGACGACCTTCCGACCTCCGGCCGCATCCACCTCGACCTGGTCGGCGACGCCGAGGAGCGGGCCGCCGTGCTGGCGGCGGGGGCAACGGTGGTGCGGGAACTGCCGCGCTGGACCGTGCTGGCCGACCCGGAGGGCAACGAGTTCTGCCTGCTTCCCCGCACCGAGGCGCACGCCGACGCGATGCTGCCCGGGCACTGAACGCGATGCCGCCGCCGACCACCGGCCGGCGGCGCCATCTAGGACGTACGGTCAGGCGGCCAGGTGGTGCAGGTCCAGCCGGCCCCGGGCGAAGGCGTCCACCTTCCCCCACCGGCCGGGGATGTCCAGCACCTCGATCCGACCCATGCCGACCGGCAGCCGGGGGTCGACGGAGAGGTGCCCCTCGTGCGGCTCCAGGCCGAGCATCGTGCGGATCAACAGCATCGGCGCCCCGGTCGACCAGGCTTGCGGGCTGCACGCCGTGGGGTACTCCACGGGGAACTTGGTCAGGTCCCGGGCGTAGCCGCCGAACGCCTCGGGCAGCCGTCCGTCGAAGTACCGGGCCGCGTCGAGGATGCCGCTGGCGATGGTGGCCGCCTCGTCAGCGAAGCCGTACCGGCGCAGCCCCCAGGCGATGAAGGAGTTCTCGAACGGCCAGATCGTGCCGTTGTGGTAGCCGATCGGGTTGTATCGCACCTCCCCCTCGGCGAGCGTCCGCACCCCCCAGCCGGAGAAGAGCCGCGGCCCGACCAGGTGCTCGGCGACCTTCGCCGCCCGGTCCTCGTCCACGATGCCGCTCCACAGAAGGTGGCCGATGTTGGAACTGAGGACGGCCAGGTGGTGACCGTCCGGGTCCATGGCGAGGGCGTAGTACTCGCCGTCCGCCACCCACCAGTCCCGGTTGAACCGCTCCTTGAGCTGGGCCGCTTCCCGTTCGAGCTGGTCGGCGTACGCCGGGTCGTCCCAGACCTCCCGGGCCAGCCGCGCCGCCCGCGTCTTCGCGTCGTACGCGTAGCCCTGCAGCTCACAGGTGGAGCGCGGGAATCCGGGCAGCCGGCCGTCGCGGTACGAGAGGGAGTCCCAGGAATCCTTCCAGCACTGGTTCTCGAGGCCGGTGTCGGTGTTGCGCCGCTCATACCAGATGTAGCCGTTGCCGACCAGGTCGGCGTAGTCGTCGATCCACTTCAGTGCGGCGCGGCACTCCCGCTCCAACTCCTTGACCAGCGCGACGTCGCCGCTCCACTTCTCGTACTCGTCGAGCAGGATCACGAACAGCGGCGTGGCGTCCGCCGTCCCGTAGTACGGCGAGTGCGGCTGCTCCTCGAAGGCGGACGTCTCGCCGTACCGCATCTCGTGCAGGATCCGGCCGGGGTCCTCGTCCCGGAAGTCGTCGAACCGGGTGCCCTGCAACGCACCGAGGATTCGCAGTGTCGTCTTCGACAGGTCCGGCGCGAACGGCAGCACCTGCAGGCAGGTCAGGATGCTGTCCCGACCGAACATCGTCATGAACCAGGGCAGACCGGCGGCCGGGAGCGTCTGCCCGCCCAGCGAGATCGGCGAGAAGCGCAGCGCGGCCAGGTCGATCAGGCTGCGCCGATAGGTCGAGCCGAGTTCGGCGTGCTCGGTGTTCACCTTCGGCGCCTTGGCGATCCACTCCTCCAGGTCGTGCTGGAGGGCCAGCCGCTCGGTGCCGTGCGCCCGCAGCCCCATCCGGAGGTCCCGGCCGCCGGGGCCGAGCGCGAACGTCCGCACGTCGATCCCGGTGTCCCACTGCTCGTTGGGTTCGAGGTGGATGCTCCAGGCGAAGCCGTTCTGGTCGTACCGGGCGGGCGTGGAGGAAGAGATGACGGTCTCCCGCCGGAAGTTGCCCCGCCGGTAGCCCAGCCGGAGCTTGTCCGACTCGACCTCGGTGTAGAACTCGCCCTTCTTGTTCACGATCTCGTCCTTGACCTGGAACAGGTCGGCGAAGTCGGACTTCGCGTCCACCCGGATCTCCAGGTCGACCGCCTTCTCGTCGTGGTTGAGGATGGTCAGTTGCTCCCGGAAGCTGCCACCCACCGCCCGCTCCCGGATGATCGACAGTTTCGCGTCGATGTAGTGCGTCGCCACCCCCGGCACCAGGAAGAATCGGGCCTCGTAGTACTGGAGGTCGTCGTAGGAGAGCGCGTTGAGCCGCTCACCGTTGACCGTCAGCACCCACTTCGACAGGTACCGGATGTCGAGGGAGAAGAGGCCCGTCGGTTCGGTCGGCGTGGCCTCGATGTCGCCGGTGTCCTCCGAGACCACGAAGGTGTTGCCGTCCAGGATCCGGACGGTGTTGCTCGCCGCCATCAGCGGACCTCCCTCTGGAACACCCGGCGCGGACCCCGTGAGTCCGCCGGACCGGGAAAGATCCGTTCGACCTGGAGCACCAGCCGCAGGTCACCGGAGACGGTCATGTCGCCCCGCAGCAGCGCGGAGATGGCGTTCTCCCCGCCGGACACCAGGTCGTCGAAGAGTCGCGGATCCGTCCCCACGACCGTGTCAGCCTCCTGGTCCTCCCGACTCACCCGCAGGTTCCCCCGGTCGATCTGGAGCAGCCAGTGTGTCGTCTGCGCCCCCTCGTGCAGGTCGAAGCGCAGGATTCCGGAGGTCTTCGCCAACAGGGGGTCGAACCCCCGCCGGTCCAGGTCCTCGAAGAACCTCGTGGTCGCGTCCACCATCGGGTGCACTCCTCCTCGATCCGCGCCGTCAGACGTACGAGGAGGGGTCCCCGTCGGGTACGACGTCAATCTCGCCCGGATCGGGTGAGTCGACGGGGTCTGACCCGTACGCCAACGACGCCGGCCCCCGAACCGGGGACCGGCGTCACCGCGGCGGTGAGGTCAGTTGTTGGGTTCGTCCGCGCTGATGTCGGCGAGCACCGACTGGGGTTCCCGTTCGACGGCCAGGTCGCCCATCGAGATGAGCCCGACCAGACGGCCGTCGTCGATCACCGGCAACCGGCGGACCGCATACGTCCGCATCAGATCGGCGGCCGCGACGGCGTCGTCGTACTGGCTCACCGTCACGACGTCCTTGCTGGTGATCTGGTTGAGCGTGGTCGTGTTCGGGTCCATGTTCTCGGCGACGCCGCGGACCGTGATGTCCCGGTCCGTGACGATTCCCACGACATTGTCGCCCTCGGTCACCACCACGTCGCCGATGGCGCTGTCGCGCATCTCCTGCGCTGCGGCGGTGAGCGTGTCGTTGCCGTCCATCGTCACCAACCGGGTCGTCATGAACTCTCCGACCGTTGTCATGGTGCTCCCCTCTCGGTGTCGGCACCGCCGTCTACCCGCCGGCCCGGAGGGGGTAACGCGGGCCCCGTCAGCCGCGTGGAGGTACGCCGTAGACCCGCTCGACGTGCAGCCGCAGCACGAGGCGACGGTCGGCGACCATGGCGCGCCGGAAGTCGTCCCAGTCCGGGTGTTCGCCCTGTACCGCCCGGTAGAGCCCGACCAGTTCCTCGACGGTCGGGTCGTCCGGCCGTTCGGCCACCGGGGTCAGCTCGGCCCGGGCCTCCGCCACCGCGTACGCCCAGCCGTCGTCGCTGCTCACGTGGAAGCTGGCCCGCGGGTCCCGCCGCAGGTTGGCGGTCTTGGCCCGGCCGTCGGTGACCGACACCCGGATCAGGCCCGGTTCCCGGTCGAAGGAGTAGACCACGTTGGACAGCTGCGGGCGCCCGTCCCGTTTGAGGGTGGCCAGCACACCGAGCCACCGCCCGGCGATCAGGTCGGTCAGGCCCTGCTCGGTCTTCTCGTCCGTCATGGCGTTCCTCCGCGTCGGGTCGTCCCTGCCGACTCCATCTCACCGCACCGCTGGGCGGACCGCGACGCCTCCGCGATGCTGCGCCGACGGAAAGGTGAGACGGCGAGGGCGGCTGATGGGCAGAAGCGCCGCCGCTGCCGCCGCACGCCGGCTGCTGCCCCGGGCCTGGAC
>JBARAE010000916.1:0-14767 GCA_049791715.1 Micromonospora sp. | reverse complement strand
GGCCGGTTGGTGGCCAGGGCCCGCGGCGGGTCCGAGTCCCGGGGCGAACCCCTGAGATGCGCTAGCGGGAACTACGCAGGGCGCGGGCGAACGCCTGGAGGTCGGCGACGAACAGGTCCGGCTCCTCCATCGCCGGGAAGTGCCCGCCGCGCTCCTGCTCGGACCAGTGCACGATGTTCGGGAACGCCCGGTCCGCCAGCCGTCGAATTGGCTGCGCCGGGTCGCCGGGATAGACGGCGACACCGAACGGGGTGGGCAGCGGCGGCGGCGGAGGCGGCGGGGTCGGCGCGGTGGGCAGGACGTCCGCGTTGTCGTAGTAGAAGTTCGCCGTCGAACCAGCCGTGGCGGTGAGCCAGTAGATCATCACGTTGGTGAGCAGGTGGTCACGGTCGACCGCGTCCTCCGGCACCTTCGCCGAGTCCGTCCACTCCTTGAACTTCTCCACGATCCAGGCGAGCTGGCCCACCGGCGAGTCGGTCAGGGCGTACGCCAGGGTCTGCGGCCGGGTCGACTGGAGCTTCATGTAGCCGGACAGCTCGACGGCGAACCGGTTGAGCAGTCCCAGCCGGCCGAGGTCGGATTCGTCGAGGCCGGCGACGTCCGACGGGTCCGTCGGAGCGGTGATCAGGAAGTTCACGTGCGAGGCGACCACGTGCTGGTGGTCCATCCCGGACAGCACCAGGTTGATCCAGGCCCCGATGTCGCCGCCCTGGGTGGCGTACCGGTCGTAGCCGAGGCGGCCCATGAGCTGCGCCAGGGCCGCCGCGATGCGCGGCATCGTCCAGCCCGGCTCGGGCGTCGGGCCGGAGAACCCGAACCCGGGCAGCGAGGGGATGACCAGGTGGAAGGCGTTGGCCGGGTCGCCGCCGTGCGCGCGCGGGTTGGTGAGCGGTTCGATGACGTCGATGAACTCCGCCACCGAGCTCGGCCAGCCGTGGGTCACCAGCAGCGGCAGCGCGTCCGGCTCAGGCGAGCGGACGTGTAGGAAGTGCACCCTGGTGCCGTCGATCGTGGTGGTGAACTGCGGGAACGAGTTGAGCCGCGCCTCGGCCGCCCGCCAGTCGTAGCTGGTGCGCCAGTACTCGACCAGGTCCTTGAGGTAGTCCAGCGGCACGCCGCGGTCCCAGCCCACGCCGGGCAGTTCACTCGGCCAGCGGACGGTGTCGAGACGCCGGCGTAGGTCGTCCAGGTCGGCCTGCGGAATCTGAATGCGGAAAGGGTCCATCAACCGCTCCTTCTTGATCTCGCACGGGATGGAGTGACCACCTCGTCGACGCGTGCGCGAAAATGCTCCGCCGCGGAGCTTCCACGGCATGCTAACGAGCAGAAACTGACGGCTGAAAGGGCAGCTCAGGCAGTGAGCACTCTGGAAGAACGATGATCTGGGCGGAGTCGATAGCGTGAGCCCGTTGAATTCTTCGGCACCGATTCGGAGGGGTCGCGCGGTGGGAAATTATGTGGGCGATCACGCGGTGGTGCTCGGTGGCAGCATCGGCGGTTCACTGGCCGCCCGGATGCTGGCCGACGCCTACCGGAAGGTCACCGTCATCGACCGGGATGAGGTGACCGGCGTGACGGGGCCGCGTCGCGCCATCCCCCAGGGGCATCACATCCACGCCCTGCTGGCCCGCGGCAAGCAGATTCTCGACGAGATCTTCCCCGGGTTCACCGAGGAGCTGGCCGCGATCGGCGTACCGGTGGGGGACTTCGGCACCAGTCTGAGCTGGTACTTCGACGGCCAAATGATCAAGAAGGCGGAGACCGGCCTGGTCTGCGTCGCGGCCGGCCGGCCCCTGCTGGAGGACCGGGTCCGTCGCCGGGTGCGGGAGTTCGACAACGTCACCTACCGGGAGCGGACCGACGTGCTCGGGCTGGTGGCCTCCCGGGACCGGAGCCGGATCATCGGGGCCCGGGTGCAGCCGAACACCGGCGGAGGCGCCGAGGAGGTCCTGGAGGCCGACCTCGTGGTCGACGTGACCGGGCGCGGCTCGCGTACGCCGAGGTGGCTGGTCGATCTCGGGTACCCGCAGGTCGAGGAGGAGCAGGTCAAGATGGACCTGACCTACACGACGTGCGACTTCCACGGCCCGCTGGCGTTCGACCCGATCGGTGAGGACATCGCGCTGATCCCGGTGGCGACCCCGGCGATCCCACGCGGCGCCATCTTCGCCCGGCTGCCCGACCGCTACGCCATCTCGCTCACCGGCATCCTGGGCGACCGCCCGCCGACCGACTACAAGCGCTTCCTGGCGTACGTCGAGTCGCTGCCGGTCCCGGAGATCTACAAGGCGGTCCGGGATGCCGAGCCGATGGGCCCGCCGGTGTCGTTCCACTTCCCGGCGAGCATCCGGCGACACTACGAGCGGATGTCCCGCCTGCCGCAGGGTCTGCTGGTGATGGGCGACGCGGCGTGCGTCTTCAACCCGGTCTACGGGCAGGGGATGACGGTGGCCGCCATCGAGTCGACGGTCCTGCGCCGGCACCTGGCGCAGGGCGTCCCGCAGCCCCGCGCGTTCTTCCGGGACCTCAGCCGGGTGATCGACGCGCCGTGGGACATGTCGGCCGGCGCGGACCTCGGCTTCCCCGGCGTTCAGGGGCGGCGCACGCTGAAGGTCAAGATGGGCAACGCCTACATCCCGCGCCTGCAGGCCGCGGCCACCCGGGACGGCATCCTGTCGGCGGCCTTCCTGCGGGCCGCGGGGCTGGTCGACCCGCCCCAGGCCCTCATGCGCCCGAGCGTCGTCGGCCGCGTCCTGAGGAGCCGGCCCCGCTGACCGCGCGGCTCGAACGGCCCCGCACCGATGTCTATGGACAGCGCACCTAGGCCATCAGACCGTTGATGATGGTGTCCACGACGTGCTCGGCCAGCTTGTCTATGACGCCCCGGTCGCGGCCCTGAAGTGGGCCACGGGTCACCAGGTCGGCGAAGCCGTGCACCGCCGACCAGCACGCCCACTCGGCGTCCGGGCGCCGGTCCGCTGCCAGCAGTCCGGCGTCCACCATCGTGTCGAGGGCGTCGAGCAGCAGCTGGTAGGGCATGGCCATCCGGTCGTCGATCGACGGAGTGTCCGCGCCGATTTCGTCCTGGCTCAGGATCGCGACCTCGAACCAGCCCGGTTCGGACAACGCGAAGTGGATGTAGCCGAGGCCGACCGCACGCAGGCCCTGCAGGGCTCGCTCGGCCGGTGCGGCGTCGCGCGGGATGGCGCTCATCCGGTCGAGCATGGCGTGCCCGAGCCGGTCCTGCGCCTCCACCGACACGGCGAGGACGAGCGCCTGGCGGTCGGCGAAGTGCCGGTACGCGGCGTTCGGCGTGACGCCGACCGACCGGGTGACACTGCGCAGGCCCAGAGCGCCGGCGCCGCCGGTGCGGGCGAGCCGGAGGCCTTCCTCGACCAGGGCGGTCCGGAGATCGCCGTGGTGGTACGGACGCGCCGGGCTGACCATGTTGCGCTACCCCCCCGTCGCGTATACGGTGTGAACATGGCGGATGTGAACAGTGTAGACACTACCTCGCCAGGAGATATTCTCCCAGCCGGGTGGTTCGACGTCTGCGCACCGGACGCCGCCCGTTGCGACGTTTCTACCAGGAGACGTTCACCTGGTCGGCGGCCGCCTCGCTGCACCGTGCGCGCCCGATGGAGTGGCCCGCACCGGCATGACCTGCTTTCCCGACACCGACGGCGGGCGGGTCGGTCCGTCACCTTCCTGACCACCCGTGCCGTCGTGCTCGCGGCGGACCAGCGGGCGGCCGGGCCGCGGCAGAGCAGCCGGGGGAGGTTCCGGCCGAGCGCTCATCGTCCATCGCCCGATCCGGCTCCGGGCTCGGCCTTCGTCTGAATCTCTCCTGGTGCGGCCCGCGCGCCGGACGCGGCGAGTTCAGCACCACGGTCGGCCTCCTCGGTCACCTCATCCGCAGAGCACCCTGCGCGAGGCCGGCAGTACCCAGTACGGGCACCACCGCGACGGGCGGTGCCGTTGTGTCGGTCCGGCGACCGCCACGGCCGACGTCACTCAACCGATCATCAAGGAGACGAGTGTGTCCACGGTAAACTCGGGAATGGCCTCGGAGGATGCCGAGGTCCCCAAGGTCGGCGAGGCAGGGGCGGAGCCGGATCCCCGGCGTTGGCTGGCGCTCACCCTGCTGTGCGGCCTGCAGTTCATGATTCTGCTGGACATGACGGTCGTGAACGTGGCGCTGCCGCGGATCCAGGACTCCCTCGGCTTCACCGAAGCCGGGCTGGCCTGGGTCATCAACGGCTACGTGCTGATGTCGGGCGGTCTGCTGCTGCTCGGTGGTCGGCTGGCTGACGTATTCGGTCGACGGCGGCTGCTGCTGACCGGCGTGGTCATCTTCGCCGTGGCCTCGGCGGTGTGTGGGGCCGCTGTCTCCCCGGGGATGATGGTGGCGGGTCGGTTCGGCCAGGGCATGGCGGAAGCCATCGCCGCCCCTGCGTCGCTCGGCATGATCGCGCTGCTCTTCACCGATCCCAAGGAGCGGACAAAGGCGCTGGGAATCTGGGGTGGGCTGGTCGCCCTCGGCGGCACGCTCGGCTACATCATCTCCGGCCTGCTGACCGATCTGGCCTCCTGGCGCTGGATCTTCTACATCAACCTGCCGGTCGCGCTGGTGGTCCTCGTCGTGCTGCCGCGGCTGGTCGCCGAGAGCCGGATGGTGCGAGAGAAGGGCGCCGGGCTCGACGTCACCGGTGCCATTGCCGCAACCGGCGGCCTCTTCGCCACCGTCTTCGGGCTCCTGCAGGCGGCTGAGCACCCGTGGGGTTCCGCGCGGGTCGTGCTGCCGCTGGTCCTCGGCGTCTGCCTGATCCTCGCCACGCTGATCATCGAGCGGCGGGCCAGGAACCCGCTCATTCCGCTGAGCTTCTTCGCCAACCGGACCCGGTCGGTCATCAACGTGGCCACCCTGTTCTTCATGGCCGCGTTCATCTCGTACACCTTCATGCTCACCCTGTTCGAACAGCACGTACTGGGCTACTCGCCGCTCCGCAGCGGCCTGGCCTGGCTACCGCTGGGGTTGGGCATCGGCTTTGGCATCGGCATGGGCACGGCCATGACCCCACGGTTCGGCGTGAAGGCTGTGGCGGGGGTCGGCTTCATCGGTGCCGGCGTCGGCCTCCTGCTGACCAGCATGATCGACACCGACTCGGCGTACCTCGGTGGCATCCTGCCGGGCATGGTGGTGTTCGCGGTGTTCGCCGGCGCCACCATGCCGGCCGCGACCAACGCCGCGCTGCACGGGGTCACGGTGCAGGACTCCGGCCTGGCCTCCGGCGTGCAGAGCACCATGCAGCAGGTCGGCAGCGCGCTCGGCCTCGCCGTCCTGGTGACTCTCGCGCTCCGGCACGCCGGGGACGCGGTGCAGCAGGGTGTGGACCTGAACGAGGCGGTCACCTCGGGCTACCGCCTGGCCTTCCGCGTCGGCGCCGCGCTGATGGTGATCGGTGGCGTCCTGATCCTGGCGCTGTTCGAGCGCGTCAGCACGGAGCTGCGGAACCCGACCGTGGAGCTGGTCGAGAAGGCGGCCCACTGATCGGCGGCACGACGGCGGCACGACAGAACCAGATGATTGTCCCTGTCACAGGAGGAGGACCGGAATGGCTGCAGAGAAGCCGGCGCAGGAGATGGACACCACCTTCACCGCGCCGATCGAGACGGACGGGGTCTACCCGACCTACGTGACCATGCCGGGCTCGGCGGAGGTCCTGGGAACGAGGCGGCCGGTCAAGGTCGGGGGCACGATCGACGGCCACCCGTTCACCGCCACGCTCATGCCTTCCGGTGAGGGCCCGCACTGGCTGCCCATCAAGGCCGCCCTGCGCAAGCTCGTGGACAAGGAGGCGGGCGCCAAGGTGACGGTGCACCTGCAACAGCGTTTCAGCTGATCGGGTCGCCCGGCATCCGCTGCGACGAGCGAGTATGACGACGACGAACACGGTGCTCCCTTCGAGCCGAAGGGAGCACCGTGCTCGGACTCGCCGGAGCGGTCAGTGGCTTGCGGAGCCGATCGAGAAGGCGTAGAACGTGGTGCTCGGGGTTCCCTGACCCCAGCGGGCGTATCCGTTGCCCCAGTAGACGCTGCCGTTGACCACGGCCGGACCGGCGTTGGACGACCCCTGGCCCAGGTACTCCCAGAGGACCCGGCCCGTGGCGGCGTCCAGGGCGTACATCCGGCCACTCAGGCTGCCGGCGTACACGACGCCGTTGGCCGTGCTGATCGCGCCCATCGCGATGTCGCCGTGCGGCTCCGGTACCTGCCACAGCACCCGTCCGGTGGCCGGGTCCAGCGCCCCGAACGAGCTGTGGTTGATGATCTGTCCGTTCGGCAACTGGTGGGGCCGCCGGTCGGAGTTCGTCGACGTGAAGTAGATGCGTCGGCCGTCGGTCGCCGTACCCCACTGGATCCCGCCGTACGCGGCACCCGGGCCGACCACCGCACTCCACAACACCCGGCCGGTCGCGGCGTCCAGCATCCAGTACTCGCCGCTCTTCTGACCGACGCCGACCGCACGGTACCGGCGGCCGTCCGAGTCGCGCAGGGTGAACAGGTGGGCGCCGTCACCGAAGTCCCAGTCCGGGCCCGGAGTGGGGCAGTTGTTCGGTGGCACCCCGGGCAGGCAGGCGACGTTCCAACTGTCGAAGCGGTCCTGGCCGGCGGACCACTTGAGCTGCCCGGTGTGCAGGTCGAACGCGAGTATCGAGTTGATCCGGTTCCAGGACGGCAGGCACTGCTGCGGCGTTCCGCCCGCCTTCTGGCAGTCCTGCGCGTGCTGGGGGATCTCGTAGTTGTTGCCGGTGGCGACGTAGACCGAGCTGCTCGCCGGGTCGATCGCGGGGGTGCCGCCCCAGATCGGCGCTCCGCTGAAGATGTCGGTCGACGCTCCCTGGTCCGGCAGCGTGTACGACTTCCACAGCACCCGGCCGCTGGCCGCGTCGATCGCCTGGAGGCTGCCGCGGAAGGAGCAGCACGGGTAGGTCGGGTCCGCCGCCGCGCCTTCCTCCATCGAGGAGACGCCCTGGTAGACGACGCCGTCGTAGACCACCGGCGACTGGGTGAGGACGGCGTGCGGATGGGCGTCCAGGGCGGTGGACCAGCGCAGGTCACCGGTGGCGGTATCGATGGCGAGGAGCCGGGCTCCCTGCTGGGTGCCGATGTACACGGTGTCGCCCACCACAGCGGGGCTGGTGCGGGAGATGGCCCCGTCGATCCCGACGTAGTCCGCGACCCGGTGGGACCAGATGACCTTTCCGGAACGGGCGTCCACCTTCCAGAAGGAGCCGCCCCAATCCGGGACGTAGACGGCGCCGCCGGCAACGGCCGGTGTGGCCGAGGTGTCGCCCGCGGTCGACAGCGTCCATCTGACCTTCAGCCTGCTCACATTGGCGCGGCGGAGCCGGAACTCGTACGGATTCGAGCGGCTGTTGGTGTAGTCGGCGCCCCCCATCGCCCACTGCCCGGTCCAGGCGTTGGTCGGGTCGGCCGGAGTGGCGCCGGCGGCCTGGGCGGCGGGGACGGCGGCGGTCAGTGCTGTTGTCAACGCCAGGGCGACGAGTGCAGTCGTTCGACGCCTTCGGATGAGCAGCATGAAAGTCCTCCATGTCGTTCTCGATTGAGCGCGAGTGGTCAGGGTGTGAGCGACGGGACCGGCCGCGTTCGGGCCCGGTGGTCGGTGTGCGCCGGCGTGGGCAGGACGACGTGCGGCGTCCGTTCGGAACGGGCACCGGTGGACGACGTGAGTCAGTCGACGGCCGGGGCCGGCGTCGGGGCGACGACCGGGGCTCGCCGGGGCTTCGACCAGCGGCGGACCAGCGGCCGTTCCACGAAGGTGTAGAGCGCGGCGGACAGCGCGATGGTGAGCGCGAGGTTGCCGAGCAGGATCGCGATGCTCACCGGAGTCGAGAACACCCGCAGGCCCAGCGCGAACCGGACCGTCAGGTAGACCATGAACTGCAGCAGGTAGAAGGCGTACGAGAGGTTGCCGAGCCAGACCATCAGGCGGTTGCGGAACAGGGTTGGGCGACCCTTGACGTCCGCGGTGGCGCAGGCGGCGATCAGGAACGCGATCGGCACCGCGCACACCGCGCGGAGACCGTAGAGGTACGGCACGAACAGGGCGACCACGTAGCTGGCGGCCATCAGCAGGCCGGCCCACACCGTGCCGATGTCCCGCCAGCGGCCGGTCATCACCGCGCGGGCGACCAGGATGCCGAGGGCGAAGTCGAGCAGCCGCGAGGGCGGGAAGACGTAGGCGAGGAAGAGCTGCTCCTCGGTGACGGGGTACAGCGCGACGGTCGGCGACGACGGCAGCGCCAGGTAGAGGGCCACGGGGACGGCGAACGTCGCCGCGATCACCCCGGCGATCCAGTACGTCAACCGGGCCGCGTCGATCCTCCGGATCAGCAGGTACAGCAGCGGGAACAGGACGTAGAACAAGGCCTCCACACCCACCGACCAGCTCGGCATGTTGACGCTGAAGAAGATGCTGATGTCCGGCACCCAGGGCTGCAGCATCGTGAGGTTCAGCAGCGCCACCCACATCGGCGTGGTGGCGATCGCGAACATTCCCATCGCCAGCAGCCAGGTGATGAGGTAGTTCGGGTAGATCTTGACGAACCGACGACGCCAGAAGGCCCGGACGGTGTCGTTCGGCCGGGCCGACCAGGTGAGCACGAACCCGCTGAGCACGTAGAAGGCCTGGACGCCCACCCCGCCGGCCGGCATGGCCACCGTTTGCAAGTGGTTGTTGAAGGTGGCGTCGCGGAACAGGGTCACGTTCGGGATGTTCTGCGAGGAGTGGTATACCCAGACGGCGAAGGCCGCCGGCCATCGGAATCCGGTCAGGGACGGCAGGCGTACGGCGGCCCGGTCCGGTGCCAGCCCCTGGGGCGGCGAGAGCATGCCCGTCATCTTGTGCTCCTCTGAGGGGGTTGAGCGGAATGGGTGCGGCAGGCGCCGGGCGGGGAGGTCTACCGTGCGGGCACCGGCCGGGCCCGGCCCGACCCGCCGGCCGGCACCGGTGATCGACGGGTCGCTGGGTCCTGGTCCGCGATCTTCATGCTCTCCGGGCCCTCCCCCTGGAGGTCCTGGTCGACCTCTGCTGACAGGGTTCACCGATCGAGGTCCGGGATCATCTCTCTCCGTGCGCTCTGTGGCGCGTTCCTGAGCCACCGCACCGGGCCACAGGGGACAGCGGCCGGCGGGCACAAGGGACGGTCCCGACGAAGCGCGCGGGTCTGGTCGCCCGCTTGGCGGCCCCTCGGGGCGCGGTCTGCCGGATCACCAGGTGACAGGCATGCTCCGCAGCGCGTAGACCATGGTGTTGTCGGTGAACTCCAGCTCGGACTCGGGGACCGCCAGGCGGAGGTTGGGGAACCGGTCGAGCAGCGCGGGAAACGCCTCACGCAGCTCCATCCGGGCCAGCGGAGCGCCGATGCAGAAGTGGATGCCGTGACCGAAGGCGACGTGGCTCGTCGGTGGCCGGGTGACGTCCAGCCGGTCGCCGTCCTCCACCAGCTGCGGATCGCGGTTGGCTGCGGCCAGCGCCGGTACGACGAGCTCGCCAGCCCGGATCTGGTGTCCGCCGATGGTGGTGTCCCGGGTGGCGACGCGGATGAACCCGCCGTGCAGAACGCCGACGTAGCGAAGGAGCTCCTCGACCGCTCCCGGGACGACGGCCGGGTCGTCCCGGACCATGGCGAGCTGGTCCGGATGGCGCAGCAGGGCCAGGGTGCCCAGCGCGAGCATCTGCGTGGTGGTCTCGTGGCCCGCGATCAACAGGGCGTTGGCGAGGCCGACCAGCTCGTCGTCGGTGATGTCGTTCGCCGCCGAGCCGGCGCCGTGCTCCCGCAACAGCATCCCGATGACGTCGTCGCTGGGGTGCTCCCGGTGGTGGGCGATCAGTTCGTGCGACACCCAGCTCGCCTCGCCGAGGCGCCGGAGCTCGTCCAGCGGCGTGGCCCGGTCGGTCGTTCCCGAGGCTCGCCGCCGGAAGCCCTCTCGGTCGTCCTCGGGCACGCCGATCAGCTCGCAGATCACCATCACCGGCACCGTCCTGGCGAACATCGACACCAGATCGACCGGGGGGCCGGCCTGCTCCATGGCGTCCAGCGCGGCGTTGATGATCTCGACGACCCGGGGGCGCATGCGTTCGACGCGCCGGCTGGTGAACCACGCGGTGACCATCCGCCGCAGCCGGGTGTGGTGGGGCGGATCCATCCTCACCAGGTTGCCCACCATCCGGCGACGGACCCGGGCGGGATCGAGGCCGGCGTCGACCAACGCCGGCGGTGGCGGCACCGGGCCGACGTGGAAGCCGTGGGTGTCGGCGAGCTGGGCCCGGACCTCGGCGTAACGGCTGAGCATGATCGCCTCCTGGCCGAACGCCGTGGTGACCCGGGGCCGATGTCCGGAGTCGCGCAGCCGGCCCAGCTCATCGGTCAGGTCCAGCCCGACCCGCGAGCCGGCCAACGACATGGGGCAGCGGGCGGCCCGCTCGGGCGCGGCGTCGTCCACCTCCTGCGCCGGGTGCGGTCCGACCATGTCGTCCGTGGCGTGCCTCGCCATTCTCACCACCTGCCGTCTGGGTTCCCGCATTGGGAAACCGATTCGTGGCTGCCTGGAATTCGACCCGTGCGGCCGCGGGCGACGCTGCTGAACCCATTCGGTTCGGTTGCGTGGCGACGGATGAGCATGGCCCGCGCCAGATTAAATGAACGTCCGACGCCGATTCGCCGGCCCGCATCCCCGGACCGCGCCGTCCGGGCCCGGGGATCCCGCGTGAATTCGCTCGGCTGTCACGACAGGAAGAATTGCGTCATCAGCGGCGCGACGCGCTTCTGGTCGTACAGGTGCCCGGCGTCCTCCATGGTCAGGAGGGTGCCGGCCGGGATCTCCTCGACGATCCTCGCGCAGGCGCCGAAGATCCCTGGCTCGGTCGAGTCACCGCGGATCACCAGCGTGGGCACGGTGATTCTGCGCAACTCCTCGAACGGGATGTGGGTGTGGTCCTTGCTGATGATCGCGTCGTAGTAGGTGGACGGCGCCATCGACAGGAACGCCTTCCACGCCGGGTGCTGCTTGATCCCCTCCAGGGTGTCGTCGGTGAGGAAGCCGACGATGTCCCGGCCGAAGAGGGTCACCGTGTCCTCGCGACGGTCCTCCGCGATGAGCTGCTTGAGCTCGGCCAGCTGCTCGGTCGTGGCTTCCGGGGACCAGTACGGGGGCTCGTACAGGCCGAGCTTCCTCATCGGCACGCCGGCGGCGGCCGCGAGCAGGGCGACCTGACCGCCCGTGCAGTTGGCGAACACCGAGACCGGCTCGTCGATCGACTCGATCACGGCGGCCAGGTCCTCGACCTCGCGGTAGATCGAGTACCGCTCCGGGTCCCCGAAGTCGCTGTCGCCCCGCCCTCGGCGGTCGCAGTTGTACACCGTGAAGTGCTGGGACATGAGTTGGGCGAACGGGTTGAACATGGCCTTGTCGTTCAGGCCGCCGCCGATCACCACGACGGGCGGGCCGCTGCCCGACTTCTCGTACGCGATCCGGGTGCCGTCGGCCGACACCACCTTCTCGACGGGAAGGTTGCGGGGACCGGCGTAGTCGTCCTCGAGGCCGAGCCCGTCCGGGGCGATCCCGCGGTCGTCCGCCGTTGCTGGCGTCGTATCTACCATCAGCAGTCTCCTTGGTCATGGCGAGGCGGGTTGATCGCGTGCTCACGCTAACCGTCCGATTGCCGCCGGACATCCTCTTGATTGCGCACTTGCTGGCTGCGCGTTCTGCCGTCCCGCAAACGATTGTCGAGCCGGTCTTCCCGTCCGGGAAGCGGTGGTGGGACCAACGCAACTTGGAAGATGTGGTGGGCCGATCGGCTCATTAACGTGAACCATCGAAATCAATGTGGCATCTCTCGACGCGACCGATTTCACGGACCTGCAATTCCCGCAACTTCGTCTGGAGGCATCTGATGGAACGTCGTTGTCCGGTCGTTCTGGACACCGCTGGCGTGGACGTCCATGCGGAGGCGGCCCGCATCCGTGCGAATGGACCGATCGCTGAGGTGGAGCTCCCGGGTGGCTTCACGGCGTGGGCGGTGACCAGCTACCACGTGGCCAAGCAGGTGCTGTCCGACAAGCGCTTCGCGAAGGACTCCCGGAACTGGCCCGCGTTCGTCAACGGCGAGGTCCCCTCGGACTGGCCGATGATCACCTGGGTGGTCATGGACAACATGACCACCCGGGACGGCGACGACCACGCCCGGCTGCGCAAGCTGGTGTCCCGTGGCTTCACCGCCCGCCGGGTCGAGGAGTCCCGGCCGCTCATCGAGAAGATCACCAACGAGCTGCTCGACGACCTGGCGGCCACTCCGCCCGGTGAGGTCGTCGACCTCAAGTCGCGGTTCGCCTACCCGCTGCCCGCCCGGGTGGTCTGCGATCTGTTCGGTGTGCCGGAGGAGTCCCGCGAGGAGGCCCTGCGCGGGGGTGAGGTGAACGTCAGCACCTCGATCACCCCGGAGCAGGCCGAGGCCAACGTCGAGCAGTGGCACCGCGCCATGCTCGACCTCGCCGATCACAAGCGCAAGAACCCCGGCGACGACCTGACCAGCCTGCTGGTCGCCGCCAAGGAGGAGGACGGGTCGCGGCTGTCCGACGAGGAGATGGCCGGCACCCTCCACCTGATGCTCGGCGCCGGCTCGGAGACGTTGATGAACGTGCTCAGCCACGCCGTACGGCACCTGCTCGTCAACCCGGACCAGCGGGCCCTGGTCGCCAACGGCGAGGCGACCTGGGACGAGGTGTTCGACGAGACGATCCGGGTGGACTCACCGGCCGCGATGCTCCCGTTCCGGTTCGCGACCGAGGACGTCGAGATCGGCGGGGTGCGGATCAGGAAGGGCGACCCGATCCTGATGGGCTTCGCCGGCATCGGCCGGGATCCGGAGGTGCACGGCGGGACCGCCGACGAGTTCGACGTCAAGCGGGCGGACAAGACCAGCCTCTCGTTCGGCCACGGTGTCCACTACTGCCTCGGCGCGCCGCTGGCCCGGCTGGAGGCCATGGTCGCCCTGCCCGCCCTGTTCCAGCGCTTCCCCGAGATGGAGCTGGCCGTCGCGCCGGAGGAGCTGGAGCCGCAGGGGACCTTCATCATGAACGGCCACCGGGCCCTGCCGGTGCGGCTCGGCGCCCCCGCTTCCCGTGACAGCTGACCGATCCACCCTTTGACATCCCTTGGCAGGGGCGGTCCGCCACGCCGGACCGTCCCTGCACCGTAGAAGGAGGGCCGATGGACCTTGCCCTGCACGTCGACCAGCAACTCGATCCGCGCCGGTGGAAGGCCCTGGTGCTGCTCTGCATCGCCAATTTCATGGTCATCCTCGACTCGCAGATCGTCATCCTCGCGCTCCCGTCGATCATTCGGGACCTGGGCCTGTCCCTGGGCGGCGCCCAGTGGGTGTTGAGCGCCAACCTCGTCACGTTCGGGGGTCTGCTGCTGCTCGGTGGCCGTGCCGCGGACCTGCTGGGACGCCGACGCATCTTCATGCTGGGCACCGCACTGTTCCTGGTCGCCTCCCTGGCGTCCGGGCTCGCCGGCAACACCGAGATGCTGCTGGCGGCCCGGGCCGTGCACGGCGTGTCGGCTGCGCTGATGGCGCCCACCGCGCTGTCGATCCTGACCACGACGTTCCCGGAGGGCCCCGAACGGAACAAGGCGCTGGCGGGGTGGTCCGGGATCGCCGGCATCGGCGCCACCGCCGGCCTGCTGATCGGCGGTGGCATCGCCGAGAGCCTCGGCTGGCAGTGGGTGTTCTTCATCAACGTCCCGGTGGCCCTGATCATGCTGCTGCTCAGCCCGGTCCTGCTGTCCGAGAGCCGAGACCACGGGTTGCCGCGCACGTACGACGTGGCGGGTGCGGTGACCAGCACCGCGGCGATGGTGCTGATCATCTACGCGATCGTCGACGCGCCGACCGCCGGCTGGACGAGCGGGAAGACCATCGGCCTGTTCGTGGGGGCCGCGGCGCTGACCGCCCTGTTCGTGGCGATCGAGCGGCGGTCGGCGGCGCCGCTGGTACCGCTGCGGATCTTCCGGAACGGCACGCTGGTCGGTGGCAACCTGGTGATGGTGGCCATGGGCATGACCGCGTTCGGGATGTCCGTCGCCGTCTCCCAGTACGCCCAGCAGATCCTGGGCTACTCGCCGATGGAGTTCGGCCTGAAGCAGGCCGTCATGCCGTTCATGGCGTTCGCCGGTGCGTACGTCGGGCAGGCCTTCGTCACCAGGATGGGCTTCCGGCCGGTGGCCGCCGTGTGCGCTGCCCTGATGGCTGCGGGCAGTCTTCTGCTGTCCCGCGCGCCGGTCGACGGGCAGTACGTCCGGGATCTCCTGCTCGCCCTGCTGCTGTTCGGCGTCGGACTGGGAGCGGGAACGGTGGCCGCCTCGGCGGCCGCGTTGTCCGACGTCGCCGACGCCGACTCCGGGCTCGCTTCCGGCTTCAACACGGCGGCCCTGCAGATCGGTGGCGCGATCGGTGTCGCCATCGTCTCCACGGTCGTCGCCGGCTACGTGGCCGGTGCCGACCCGGCCGGGATGACGCAGGGATTCCACGCCGGATTCCGTGCCTGCGCGGTCTTCGCCGTCATCGGCCTCGCCCTGGCGGTCCTCCTGCTCCGGCGCCAACGGGCGGCGGTGCGCTGACGCAGCCCGGACGTGGGTGAGAACCGGGAAACCGAACCGGGGACCCGCCGTGCCGGC
>JBARAE010000915.1:0-2314 GCA_049791715.1 Micromonospora sp. | reverse complement strand
GGCTATGGTCATCACGTGACGTCCGACTTCGAGGCGCAGCTGCGGGCGGTCTCGTTGCGCGTGACCCGGCCCCGGTTGGCGGTGCTCGCCGCGCTGCGGGACCATCCGCACGTCGACACCGACACGGTGATCGCGCTGGTACGGGTGGGCCATCCCACGGTCTCCCACCAGGCGGTGTACGACGTGCTGCGGGCGCTCACCACCGCCGGTCTGGTGCGGCGCATCGAGCCCGCCCGTGCGAACGCCCGCTACGAGCTGCGAGTGGGAGACAACCACCACCACGTCGTGTGCCGCTCCTGCGGTGCGATCGCCGACGTGGACTGCGCCGTCGGCCATGCTCCCTGTCTCACCGCCTCCGAAGACCACGGCTTCGTGATCGACGAGGCGGAGGTCGTCTACTGGGGCACCTGCCCCGACTGCGCGACCGAACGCACGTCCCAGTGATCCGCCAGTTGGGAAGGAAACAGATGAGCGACACCCAGGACAACAACCCGGTGAGTGCGCAGGGCGTGGACAAGAAGGAGGCGGCCGGCTGCCCGGTCGCGCACGACTCTGTCACCGCGCACGGCAGCGAGAGCGAGAATCCGGCGATCGACTCGCCGACCCCGAAGACCGGTGGTCGTCCGCGCAGCAACCGGGACTGGTGGCCCAACCAGCTCGACCTCTCGGTGCTGCATACCCACTCGTCCAAGAGCAACCCGCTGGGGGAGAACTTCAGCTACGCGAAGGAGTTCGCCAAGCTCGACGTCGAGGCCGTCAAGCAGGACATCACCACGGTCCTCACCACCTCGCAGGACTGGTGGCCGGCCGACTTCGGCCACTACGGCGGCCTGATGATCCGGATGAGCTGGCACGCCGCGGGCACCTACCGTATCGAAGACGGCCGCGGCGGGGCCGGCGACGGCGGTCAGCGGTTCGCCCCGCTCAACAGCTGGCCGGACAACGCCAACCTCGACAAGGCCCGCCGGCTGCTGTGGCCGGTCAAGCAGAAGTACGGTCAGAAGATCTCGTGGGCCGACCTGCTTGTCCTCGCCGGCAACGTCGCCCTGGAGTCGATGGGCTTCAAGACCTTCGGCTTCGGCTTCGGCCGCGAGGACGTCTGGGAGCCCGAGGAGATCTTCTGGGGCCCGGAGGACACCTGGCTCGGCGACGAGCGCTACGTCTCCGAGAAGGAGATGTCGCCGACCGTCGGCGCGACCGAGATGGGCCTCATCTACGTCAACCCGGAGGGCCCCCGCGGTAACGCGGACCCGGCCGCGGCGGCGCACTTCATCCGCGAGACCTTCCGCCGGATGGCGATGAACGACGAGGAGACCGTCGCCCTCATCGCCGGCGGCCACACTTTCGGCAAGACCCACGGCGCCGGCGTGGCGGACGACCACGTGGGCCCCGAGCCCGAGGCCGCCCCGCTGGAGGCGCAGGGCCTGGGCTGGCTGAGCACCTACGGCAGCGGCAAGGGCGGGGACACCATCACCAGCGGTCTCGAGGTGACCTGGACCGACCGGCCGACGCAGTGGAGCAACCGATTCTTCGAGATCCTCTTCGGCTACGAGTGGGAGCTCACCACGAGCCCCGGCGGGGCGAAGCAGTGGGTCGCCAAGGACGCCGGGGCCATCATCCCGGACGCCCACGACGCGTCGAAGAAGCACAAGCCGACGATGCTGACCACGGACCTGGCGCTGCGCGTCGACCCGACGTACGAGAAGATCTCGCGCCGCTTCCTGGAGAAGCCCGACGAGTTCGCGCTGGCGTTCGCCAAGGCCTGGTTCAAGCTGCTGCACCGCGACATGGGTCCGGTCAGCCGCTTCCTCGGGCCGTGGGTCCCGGAGCCCCAGCTGTGGCAGGACCCGGTGCCGGCCGCCGACCACGAGCTCGTGGGTGACGCCGACGTCGCCGCCCTCAAGGCGAAGGTCCTGGAATCCGGCCTCACGACCGCCCAGCTGGTCTCCACCGCCTGGGCCTCCGCCGCCAGCTTCCGGTCCACCGACCAGCGCGGCGGCGCCAACGGCGCCCGGCTCCGTCTCGAGCCGCAGCGCAGCTGGGAGGTCAACCAGCCCGAGCAGCTCGCGACGGTCCTGGACACGCTCGAGGGCATCCAGCGGGAGTTCAACGAGGCCGGTGGTGCAAAGATCTCGCTCGCGGACCTGATCGTGCTGGCCGGCTCGGACGCGGTCGAGAAGGCGGCACGCGACGCCGGCGTCGAGGTGACCGTGCCGTTCCACCCGGGCCGCACCGACGCCACTGAGGAGCAGACGGACGTCGAGTCCTTCCGGGTCATGGAGCCGCGCGCCGACGGATTCCGCAACTACCTGCG
>JBARAE010000914.1:0-1535 GCA_049791715.1 Micromonospora sp. | reverse complement strand
CGCCACGACCCCCGTCGCCGGCTGATTCGCCCTCCCCAGCGACGAAGGGGGCGTCCCGCGGGGGCGCGGGACGGCCCCCGTTCGCGGGTCCGTCGTCGGTCAGAGCAACGACATGTGCACGTGGTCCGTATGGTTCGACGGCCCGCTGTAGGACTTCCAGCCGGTCGCCGGGAACCAGATCTGCCGGTTCCAGATCACGTAGTAGATCCCGAGCCGGTCGGCATTGCGGATGAGGAAGGCGGCGACGTTGTTGCCGTACATCCGGGTGTCGTCGTTGTGCCAGGGGGCGAACCCGCTCTTCTGCAGCGACCAGTCGCAGGCCCGGCCCTTGGGATGCTCCCACGGCCCGCCGGGGCGGTAGCAGCCGGCGAAGCGGTTGAAGCCGGCCCGCCGGACCTCCTTGTACGCGTGCAGCGTGCGCGGGGTGATGCAGCCGGAGGTGGTGGGGTCGTTCTCGCTGCACGACTCGGGCTTCCAGTCCCCGTCGGCGGTACGGCCGGGGCCGATCCGGGCCACCGGTGAGGTGGCCGCGACCAGACCGCCGGTGAAGCCGATGCCGCCGACCAGGGCGAGTGCCTTCTCCGTCTCGCGCTTCTCGCGGGCCATCAAGTTGGCCTGCTTCTGCTGCTCGCGCACCTCCGCGTCGAGCGCCAGCTTGGCCTGCTGGGCCCGGGTCCGGACGGCGTTGACCGCGGCGAGCTTCTGCGCGTTGACCATGTTCAGTTCGTCGAGCGCGAAGGCGCGCCGGACGAAGGAGTCCGGAGTGCTGCTGCCCAGCAGCATGGTCGCCGGGCCCACCCGGCCCGTGCGGTACGACTGCGCGGCGATCTCGGTCACCTGCGGTTGCAGGGCAGCCAGCTCGCCCTCCGCCCGGCTCACCTCCATGGCCAGTTGGAGCTGGCGCTTCTTCGACTTCGCCAGCTTCGCCTTCGCCTGGGTGTAGCCGCGGTTCGCGGCCTCGACGGCGTCGGTGATCAGCGGCGGGTCGCCATCCTCCTCGTGACCCGAGGGGGTGGGGGTCGAGGGTGCCGCGACCGCCGGCGTGGGGCCGGTGACGATGGCGAGGGCGGCGAGCACGGCCACCACGGGTGTCAACCAGCGGCGCAATGGTGCCGTCAACAGCGTTCCCTTCCGTCGACCGCCGACCGGGTTAGCTGACGGGTTCGGGACGGAAGTGGCCCCTACCGCTGTCGCGGATTCACCCCATGGATCTGGGTCCCCGGCTCGCCGTGCGGCGATTGGGCGGTGGTACCGCAGGCGCCGGTGCGCGCCTTCGGCGGTGACCGGCAGCGAGGTTACCGGAGAGTCGTCCCGGTGAGCTACGTCCGCAAGCCGACCAAAGGAGTTATTTCGCCGCGGGCCTCCGTGACCAGCGTCGCGTTTGCCGACCGCCGTCACGCTGCGGAGTGTCACCATCCCTCGTCCGTACTCCTCGCCGACCCCGCCCACCCGGACGCGGTGTGCGGGGACGGGTTGCCGGCGCGCGGGGCGCTCAGCGCCTCCAGCGCCGAGTCCCGCTCCGAGGGGGGCCGGCT
>JBARAE010000913.1:0-2731 GCA_049791715.1 Micromonospora sp. | reverse complement strand
GCCGACCGGGCCCTCGCGCTGGCCGCCGTACCGGGCGTCGACCGGGTGCTGCCGGCGTGGCGGGACGACGTCCGGGTCGGCCGCGACGACCTGCCGGCGACCGTGGTGACCGTGAACGCGGCGGGTGCCACCGGCACCATCCGACTGGACGACGCCACCGGCCGCGCCACCGGCGACGACCTGCTCGACCGGCTCGTCCAGGCCCGCGGCGCACCGGCCGGGGTTGAACTGCCGGCCACCGCGCGCCAGCTCTCCGGCACCGTCCAGACCCCGGTTCAGACCGTGTTGGGGCCGCCACCGGTCCAGGTCTCGGCGCTGTTCACCGCCGACAGCGGCATCGCCTGGCGGGTGCCGCTGGCGGTCGGCCAGGGCGACCAGCGGGTGCCGTTCACCGTGCGGCTGCCCGACGCCGGTGGCGCTCCGCTGCGGCTGGCCGGGTTCGAGGCCGACGGCGGCCAGGCGATCAGCTTCCGCTACCGGCTGCGCGTCGACGGTCTGCGGCTCACCGACGCGTCCGGCGCCGCGCTGCCGCTCTCGCTCGGCGACGGCTGGCGGCTCGCCGACTCCGCCGAGGGACCGTTCGCCCCGGCGAAGGTCACCGGCGGCACGGTGGACGCCGAGTACAAGGTGGAACTGCCGGAGGGCGGCCGGTTCGCCCACCAGCCACCGTCCCGGTTCGCCGTGCTGCCCGGCGGCGACAACCCGCCGGTGCCGGCGCTGATGACCCCCGCCACCCGGGCGGCGCTGAACATCCGCACCGGTGACACGGTGAACCTCTCCCTCTCCGGCGTGACCCTGCCGGTCAAGCTGGTCGGCGAGGTGGCAGCCGTACCCGCCACCGCCGACGCCAGCGGCGGCGTCCTGCTCGACCTGCCCGCCGCGACGAACTGGCTGCTCCGCCACGACGGTGTCGTCCGACCGGTGTCCGAGTGGTGGCTGCGTACCGACGCGGCCGGCCACGCCGCGGCGGCGACCGCCCTCGCCGAGCTGCGCGGGGTCTCGGTGCACGACCGGCGTCAGGTGGCCGCCGAGGCCGCCCGCGACCCGTACTGGCTCGGCGCGCGGACCGGTCTGCTCGCGGCCGCCCTCGGCTCGGTGGTGCTCGCCCTGGTCGGCCTGGCGGTGGACGTCTGGGCCACCGCCCGGCACCGGCTGGGAGAGTTCGCGGTGCTGCACACGCTGGGCGCCGCGCCGCGGCTGCTGGCCCGGGCGCTCCTCGCCGAGCAGGCCTTCCTCGCCGGCATCGGCGTCGGCGTCGGGTTGCTGGTGGGGGCGGGCGTCGCGGCGACCATGGTGCCGCTGGTGATCCTCACGCCGGCCGCCGGCCGGCCGGTGCCGGACGCGGCGTTCGAGCTGCCGTGGACGCCGATCGCGCTGACCGCGCTCGGCCTGCTGGTGGCGGCCCTGGCGTTCAGCGCCGTCATCACCACCGGCATCCGGCAGCGGGTCGCCGCCGTGCAGCTGCGGATCGGGGGAGAGCGATGAGCGTCGCGCGACGGGTGCGGGCGTACGGGGGACACTTCCTCCTGCTGGCGGTGCTGACCCTGGTCACCGCGTTGCTGATCACGGCGGTGCCCCGGGTGGCGGACCGGCTCACCGGGCAGGGCCTGCGCGAGCACGTGGCCGATCAGCCGGTGGCTCGGCGGGACCTGACGTACACCACGCAGGAGGAACTGGTTCCCCGGACCAGCTGGTCGGTGGCCGGCACCCGGGCCGGTGACCTGGACACGGTCGAGGGGCGGATGCCACCGGCCGTGCAGCGGGCGATCGGCGAGCGCTGGTACGCGGCGCGGACGGCGTTCGCCCGGCTCACCGGGCCGAACCTGTCCTCGGACAAGGGCCTGATCGACGTCAGCGTGCGCAGCATGGGCGGGATCCGGGAGGCAGCCGGCCTGGTCGACGGGCGGTGGCCCGAGGCCGGTACGACCGCCGACGGATCGGTCGAGCTGGCCCTGGCCGACACGGTCGCCGGACCGCTCGGACTGCGCGCCGGCACCAGCCTGTCGCTCTCCATCCTCGACGCGTCCGGCAACCCCCTGAAGAGGCGGAAGATTCTCCTCGTCGGGATCTTCCGGCCGGCCGACCCCGGCAACGGGATCTGGGACAGCCTCCCCACCATGCTGCGGCTCACCCCGCCGGAGGGCGACGGCGAACCGTTCCTGGTGGTCGGGGTGACCGCCGAGCGGGGCTTCGATGCCCTGGCGACGGCCGGCTGGCCGGTCGGCTTCAGCTGGCGCTACCGGATCTCGCCGGAGCGGATCACCCCCGCCCAGCTCGACGCGCTGGTCGACGGGCTGGCCACGCTGGAGCGGACCCGCCCCGCCGGGCTCACCCTCACCCAGGGCGTCGACATCCCGTTGCGGCAGTTCGCCGAGTCGCTGGCCGCCGCGCGTACGCTGCTCGCCGTCATCGCTGCCGGGCTGCTCGCCACCCTGGCCGGTCTCACCCTGCTGGCCGCCCGGCTGGCGGCGCGCCGACGACGGGCCGAGTACGTGCTGCTGCGCGCCCGGGGCGGGTCCACCGCTGCCGTGCTGCGCCGCGGACTCGCCGAGTCGGCGCTGGTGCTGCCCGCCGCGGCCGGCGCGGGCTGGCTGCTCGGCGGCCTCCTGCCCGGCGACGGATCGCAACTGCGCTGGGTGCTGGCGGCCACGCTGCTCGCCACGCTCGCCCTGCCGGTGGCCGCGTTGACCGGGCAGCGCGCCGGCGGCGGCCGGGGCGACCTCCTCGGCGC
>JBARAE010000912.1:0-9919 GCA_049791715.1 Micromonospora sp. | reverse complement strand
GCCGACCGGGCGGCGGCCGGTGAGCCGCTGGCCGGCCGGGTCTGGCGGGAGGCCGTCGAGGCGCTCGCCGACGGACTCGCCACCGGTCAGGCCCTCTTCGACGTGGAGACCGTCGTGATCGGCGGTGGCCTGGCCCAGGCGGGCCTCCGGCTGCTCGAACCGCTGCGCGCGGCCCTGCACGAGCGGATGACGTTCCACCGTGAGCCGCGGCTGGTGGCGGCGGCCCTCGGTGACGAGGCCGGCTGTCTCGGCGCCGCCCTGCTGGCGCTCGACTCGCGACCGACGCCCTGACCTGCCACCCTCGACGCTGGAGGAGGAGAGCCGATGACTCTGCGGGTGACCGGCAAGGTGGTGACCCCGACCGGCGTGATCCGGCAGGGCTGCGTGGAGATCGAGGCCGACCGGATCAGGGCCGTCGCCGAGTACCCGTCGGTGCGCGACGGGCACTGGATCGTGCCGGGCTTCGTGGACATGCACACCCACGGGGGTGGCGGGCACACCTTCACGACCGGCGACGTCGACTCCGCCCGCGAGGCCGCCGCGTTCCACCTGCGACACGGCACGACCACGCTGCTGGCCAGCCTGGTCAGCTCCCCGTTCGGCCTGATGCGGGACGCCACCGTGGCCTACCGACCGCTGGTCGAGTCGGGCGTGCTGGCCGGCGTCCACTTCGAAGGGCCGTACCTGTCGGCGGCGCGCTGCGGCGCGCAGAACCCGGAATTCCTCCGCGACCCGTCCACGGAGGAACTCTCGGAACTGATCGAGCTGGGCGCCGGCGCGGTCCGGATGGTCACCCTCGCGCCGGAGCGGGACGGGGCGCTGGCGGCGATCAAGCTGCTCACCTCGCACGGCGTGGTGGCCGCGGTCGGCCACACCGACGCCACCTGGGAGCAGACCCGGGCGGCCGTGTCCGCGGGCGCGAGTGTCGGCACCCACCTGTTCAACGGCATGCGCCCGGTGCACCACCGCGAGCCCGGTCCGGTGGTGGCCCTGCTCGACGCCCCGAACGTGGTCTGTGAGCTGGTGGCCGACGGCGTCCACCTGCACGACGGCATGCTCTGCTTCGCCACCTCGGTCGCCGGACCGGAACGTACCGCCCTGATCACTGACGCGATGGCCGCCGCCGGCATGCCCGACGGCGAGTACGAGCTGGGCGGTCAGGCGGTCACCGTGGCCGACGGGGTGGCCCGGCTGAGCGACGGTGGCGCGATCGCGGGCAGCACCCTCACCATGGACGCCGCGCTGCGACACGCGGTGGCGGCGGGCATCCCGATGTCGGACGCCTGCCGGATGGTGGCCACCACCCCGGCCCGCGCGATCGGGCTCGGGGACAAGGTCGGCTCGCTCCAGATCGGACTGCGCGCTGACCTGGTCGTCCTCGACGACGACCTGAACGTGGTTCGGGTGATGCGCGCCGGCTCCTGGATGGAGTGACCGCAGCCCGCCCATCCCCTGGCGCGCGCGGTGACCCGAGTTGCGGCCGAGAGCCGGCATTCCCCGGCACCCGGCCGCCACCCGGGGCCGCAGCGCAAGCCGGCATGGTTGTTCGCCCGCTACCGATCTGACGACGTTTCCGGATCACCGCCCAAGAGCGAGCACCGGACACCGGGCGCTGCACGCCGAGAGCCGGGAGCGGGGGCCGGGACCGGGGGCGCGAGCCCGGGACCGGGGGCGCGAGCCCGGGACCGGAGGGCGCGAGCCCGGGACCGGAGGGCGCGAGCCCGGGACCGGAGGGCGGAAGCCCGGGACCGGAGGGCGGGGGCGATTCGTTTTCGCCATCAGATTCGTAGGGCGCACTGAACGCACTGCCAGGCCGGCGGGCGGTGCAGCGGCACGCGGCCACACCAGGCAGGTGCCGGGCGCGGCGGCAGCGGACCAGGTCAGCCGGCGGCGGGAACCTCCACGCCGAGCACGGCCTGCTCGTCCGGCCGGTGCACCAGCACGTCCGCCAGGAACGACTGCACCGCGGGGCCCATGCCCACGTCCCGGCCGGCCCGCTCGGAGAGCAGCCACTTGTGCTCGATGATCTGGGCGAACAGCTCCTGCGGCTCCAGCTTGCGGCGCAGGTGCGCCGGCACCGCCCGGACCACCGGCTCGAAGACCTCGGTCAACCAGCGGTGCGCCGCCTGCTGCTCGTCGGTCAGGTCGCTCTCCACCCGGTACGCGTCCAGGTCGTTGAGCAGCTTGCGGGCCTGGTTCTCCTCGGCGTCCAAGCCGGTCAGCCGGATCAGCCGCCGGGTGTGGTAGCCGGCGTCGACCACCTTCGGGCGGACCAGGTACCGGCCGTTGTCGACCGTCGACAGGGCCACCTCGGCGACGTCGAAGCCCAGCTCGTTGAGGCGGCGGATCCGGAACTCGATGTCGTGCCGGGCCGCCCGCTCGACCTGCTGCTCGTAGGTGATCTCGTGCCAGAGGCGCTCGTAGCGCTGCACGACCTCCTCGCAGACCACCTCCGGGTCGATCGACTCGTGGAGCAGCCCAGCGGCCTGCAGGTCCAGCGCCTCACCGAAGATGTTGACCCGGGCGATCTCCAGGTCCTCACCGCGCTGGCCGTTGGAGAGCGAACTGTGCAGCGCCCCGGTCTCGGCATCCACCAGGTACGCGGCGAACGCGCCGGCGTCCCGCCGGAACAGCGTGTTCGACAGCGAGCAGTCACCCCAGAAGAAGCCGGTCAGGTGCATCCGGACCAGCAGCACGGCCAGCGCGTCGAGCAGCCGGCCCATGGTCTCCGGGCGCAGGGTCCGGGAGAAGAGCGCCCGGTAGGGCAGCGAGAACTGCAGGTGCCGGGTGATCAGCACCGGGTCGAGCGGTTCGCCGTCGTCGGTCTGCCGGTCGGCCACGATCGCAATCGCCTCCACGGACGGGAAGTCGATCCGCTCCAGGGCGCGGAGCAGGTCGTACTCCCGCTCGGCCACCCGCTCCCCGGTCTCCTTCACCGCGTAGACGTACTCGCCGAGGCGGACGAAGCGCACGATGTGCCGTGAGATGCCCTGCGGCAACGCGACCAGGTGCTGGGCAGGCCACTCCTCCAGCGGCGTCGACCAGGGAAGGTCGAGCAGCGCCGGGTCGACGAGGGCCGAGGTGATCCGCACGGGGACAAGTGTGACCGGTCACCCCGCCGGAGCGCTTCCCATCGTGGTTCGGCACACAGCCACCGGCGCCCGCGACGGCTCGGCCACCGTCGGCGGCCGGTAGCGTGGGCGCGTGCGGGAGACCAGGGGAGTACGCGGCCGGGTGCGGCTCCGACCGGTCCGTCCGGCCGGTTGGTGGTTCGACGCGCTGCTCCTCGCCGCCCTGGTGGGGCTGACCGTCGCGTTGAGCACGGGCCACCTCTTCGGCGTCGATCGGGCGGTCGCCGACTGGGCCGAGGCGCACCGGCCCACCGCGGCCCGCTGGGCCGCCATGATCCTCAACTTCCTCGGCCAGGGCAGCCCGCTGACGCTGATCGCGGCCGGGCTCGGCGTGCTGGTGGCGTGGCGGCTCCGGTCCGTACGTCCGGTGCTGCCGCCGGTGGCCGGGTTCGTCCTTACCTACCTCACGATCGGGCCGCTGAAGGTCTGGACCGCCCGCCCGGCACCCAGCGCCAGCGTCAAGGAGCCGTTCCTGCCGCCGGACCGGACACTGCCGCTGTTCCAGCACGACCTGCCGGTCCCGTTCGCCCAGTCGTACCCGTCGGGCCACGTCGCCAACGCGATCGTCTGGTACGGGGTGCTGGCCCTGCTGCTCGCCCCGCTGCTGCGCACCTTCGGGCGTACCGTTCCGCCCCGCCTGGTCACCGTGGTGCGGGTGCTGCCGCCGCTGATCGTCCTGTCCACCACCACCTACCTGGGCTGGCACTGGCTGACCGACTCGGTCGCCGGGCTACTGCTCGGTCTGCTGCTGGACCGGCTGTTGCACCGGGTGCCCTGGGACGACGTACCGCTGCCCGACCCGCTGCGGAAGTGGGACCGTCCGTTCACCTCCGTCCCCTAACCTGCCTTCGTGGATCAACTGACGCGGCGGTTGGGCGTACCCGATGCGGTGATCATCGGTCTGGGGTCGATGCTCGGTGCGGGCGTCTTCGTGGTCTTCGCGCCGGCGGCCGCGGCGGCCGGCGGCGCCGGGCTGCTGATCGCGCTGGCACTGGCCGGCTTCATCGCCTGGTGCAACGCGACCAGCTCGGCCCGGCTGGCGGCCCGCTACCCGGAGTCCGGCGGCACGTACGTCTACGGCCGGGAACGGCTCCACCCGTTCGCCGGCTTCATCGCCGGCTGGGGTTTCGTGGTCGGCAAGACGGCGAGCTGCGCGGCGATGGCGCTGACCATCGGGGCGTACCTCTGGCCGGGGCGGGCCCGGCTCGTCGCCGTCATCGCCGTGGTGGCGGTCACCGCGGTGAACGTCCGCGGCATCGGCAAGACCGCGGCGGCGACCCGCGCGCTGGTCGCGGTGACGCTGACCGTGCTCGCCGCGGTGGCGGTGACCGGCCTGGTCTCCGGCGACCTGGCGGTAGACCGACTGGACGACTTCGCGCAGACCGGCGTCCGGGGCGTGCTGACCGCCGCCGGTCTGATCTTCTTCGCCTTCGCCGGGTACGCCCGGATCGCCACCCTCGGCGAGGAGGTACGTGAACCGGAGCGGACCATTCCCCGGGCCGTGCCGCTGGCGCTCGGCATCGTGCTGGCGATCTACCTGATCCTGGCCGTGGTCGCGCTCGGCGTGCTGGGGCATGAACGGCTGGCCGCCTCCTCCGCGCCGCTGGCCGAGGTGGTGACCGCCGCCGGGCTGCCCGGTCTGGCCTGGCTGGTCCGCGCCGGCGCCACCGTGGCGGTCACCGGGGTGCTGCTCTCCCTGCTCGCCGGGGTGGGCCGGACGCTGCTGGCGATGGCCCGCCGCCGGGACGTGCCCGGGGCGCTGGCGGCGGTACACCCGCGCTACCGGGTGCCGCACCGCGCCGAGCTGGCCGTCGCCGCCGTGGTGACGGTGGTGGTCGCGCTCGGCGACATCCGCGGTGCGATCGGCTTCTCCAGCTGCACGGTGCTGGTCTACTACGCGATCGCCAACGCCTCCGCGCTCACCCTCGGCCGGGAACCCGGCCGGAAGGTCCCGGTGCAGCTCATCGCGGCGCTCGGGCTGGTCGGCTGCGTCGTGCTGGCGGTCAGCCTGCCCCCGGCCAGCGTCCTGGCCGGCTTCGGCGTGCTCGCCCTCGGCGCGCTCTGGTACGCCGTCCGTCCGGCCCGTCGCTGACCGGGTTCACTCCTCGGGCTGCCGGGGAAGCGGGGCGCCGGCGGGGGACGGCTCCGGGGGCGGGGTGGTCTCGCGCAGGAGCGCGCTGAGCCCGGTCCGCCGGGCCACCACGGTCAGCCGGTCACCGGCGTGGATCACCATGCGCGGGTCGGCCGACCAGTCGGTGCGCTGCGCCCCGGCGCGGGTGTGCGCGAGCAACCGCACCTCCCCGGGTCGGGCCACCGCGGCGAGCGGACGCCCGTCCAGCGGTGAGCCGGCGGCCACCGGGACCTCGGTGACCAGGAGCGCGTGCCGGTCGATCGGGATGGTGGCGATCACCGCGCGGTCCAGCAGCGCCGCCGCGAACGAGGGCGCCGCCAGGTAGGACACGCTGCGCGAGATCCCGATGCCGAACGCCTGTTGGACCCGTTCGGCGAAGTCGCCGTCGAAGAGCCGCAGCACCACCCGCAGGTCGGCGTCGAGGGCACGGGCGTTGAGCGCGGCGCGCAGGTTCGTGCCGTCGTCGGTGGAGACCACCACCAGGGCCTGACAGGTGTCGACCGACGCGGCCCGGAGCGTCTCCTCCAGGCCCGCGTCCCCCACGATGAGCGGTACGCCGAGCCGATGGGCGAGCGCCGCTCCTCGTGCGTCCGGGTCCCGGTCGATGGCCACCACCTGGACCCCGAAGTCGTGCAGCTGCGCCATGACCCGGGTGCCGATGTTGCCGAGTCCGACCACCACGACGTGGCCGGAGCGGTCCGGCTGGATGCGCCCGGCGTGCAGGGCCAGCCGGGCGTTGACGATGCCGTCGACCACCACGGCGGTGATCAGCGGGATCAGGGCCAACCCGGCGAGGTTCAGCACCACCTGCATGATCTGGGCGGCGGCCGGCTTGTCGACGTCCGGATCCTGGCCGCTGAGGGTGGTGACGAGTGTCAGGTAGAGCGCCTCGGCCCAGTTGAGGCCCGCAGCCCGGGCATTCAGCCCGCCGAGCGCCGCGATCACCGCCAACAGCAGGAGCACCGCTATGCCGATCTTGCGGGTGGCGAAGCTGCGGATCGCGCGGACCAGCACCGCGACGGGTTGGCGCCGCCTGCGGGCCCGGACCAGCCGCCGGGCCGCCAGCTCGGTGCCCACCGGCTGTCCGGTCGCCTCGGCCAGTACGACATCGGCGGCCGCCTCGTCCGCCGGCAGTACCCGGATCAGGTCCGGGTCGGTGGTGACGGCCAGTCCACAGATCACGTCGTCGGGGCGTACGTCGGCGCGTCGGGCCACGTAGAGGGTGCGTCCGGCGTGCCGGAAGTGGGTGGGGGCCAGCTCACCCAGCGCGGCGGCCACGAACGCGGGGGCGGCCATCGAGGCGTCGGAGAGCACCGCGGAGTCGGGGAAGAGCTGTCGCACGCCGTTCGCCAGGCTGGTGTTGAACATCCGCACCACCAGGCGCAGCCGCGGCTCGACCTCCTGCGCGCAGAGCGCGGCGTGCATGTTGCCCACATCGTCCTGACGCAGCAGGGCCAGCCCGTCGGCGCCGGCCAGCCCGGCCCGGCGGAACGTCGCCTCGTCCAGCCGGTCGGCGCGGACCACCTGGATGCCGTCGATGTCGCGGCCGTCCGGCCCGTCCGAGCGGCGCCGCTCGGGGACCACCAGGGTGATCCGGACCCGGTCGGCGGCCGACTCGGTGGCGAGCAGTAGCGCCTTGACCACCCAGTACGCCAGTGGATCGGAGCCGCAGATCACGTAGTGCGGACGGTCCCCGTTCATGCGCAGCCGCCAGCCGGTGGCGCGGCGGGCACGGTCGCGCAGGGGCTCGGCCATGCCCGGATGGTAGTCACCCGCTCGCAGTGCGCGCAGCCCCGTGATCATGAACGCATGCCGTACGCGCAGGCGGGTAGAGCAGCGGCATGCAGACATTCCTCCCGTACCCGGACTTCCTGGCGAGCGCCCGGACGCTGGACCTGAAGCGGCTGGGCAAGCAGCGGGTGGAGACGATCCAGGTGCTGCGGGCGCTGACCCGACCGACCTACGGCTGGCGTCACCATCCCGCGGTGAAGATGTGGGCCGGGTACGAGGAGGCGCTCACCCGGTACGGGCTGGACGTCTGCTCGGTCTGGTGCGGGCAGGGGCGGGCGGACACCTGTGCGGCGACCATGACCGCCGATCTCGCCGCCGCCTGCGGCATCAGGCACGTCCGCACCCAGGCGGAGCTGGCCGAGGCCGGCGAGCTGCCGCCCTGGCTCGGTCGGGAGGACCTGCACCGGAGCCACCGCTCGTCGCTGCTGCGGAAGGACCCGACGCACTACGGCCCGCAGTTCGGTGACGTCCCGCCGGACCTGGAGTACGTCTGGCCCGCCTCCGACCGGGAACGGCGCTGTCTGCTGCCGGCACCGGACTGAACGGTCACACTGAAGGTTCCGCCCCCGGGGAGAGGTGCCCATGGCGCTGTCGCAAGTGGTCGGTCGGCTCATCGGCGTACGGCGACACCTGGTGGACCGCGGCGGCGGTGGCGCCGCCCGCGTGCCCCGGCCGGTCGAGGCGGTCGTGGTGGGCGGCGGGATCGCCGGCATGTCGGCGGCGGTGGTGCTCGCCGAACGCGGGGTGCGGGTGACCGTGCTGGAGGCGGCGCCGACCCTCGGCGGCCGGCTCGGCGCCTGGCCGGAGACGCTGCCGGACGGCACCCAGCGCACCGAACACGGGTTCCACGCGTTCTTCCGGCAGTACTACAACTGGCGGTCGATCCTCCGCCGGGTCGACCCCCGCCTGGGGTTCCTCCGGCCCGTTCCGGGCTATCCGATCCTGAGCGCCGAGTGGCCGACCGAGGAGTTCGGCAAGCTGCCGCCCGCGCCGCCGTTCAACCTGCTCGCTCTGCTGCTGCGTAGCCCCAGCCTGCGCCTGCCGGATCTGCGCGGGATGGACCGGGAGGCGGCGCTGCCGCTGCTCAGCTACGACCCGGTACGCACCTACGCGGAGTTCGACCGGCGCACCGCCGACGAGCTGCTCACCTCGCTGCGGCTGCCGGACCGGGCGCGGGCGATGCTCTTCGAGGTGTTCTCCCACTCGTTCTTCAACCACGAGGCGGAGATGTCGGCCGCCGAGATGATCGCCCAGTTCCACTTCTACCTGCTGGGAAACCCGGAAGGGCTGGCCTTCGACGCCCCGGACGAGGACTACGCGACGGCGATCTGGGAGCCGCTGACCCGGCACGTCGAGCGGCACGGCGGGCGGATGCTCACCGGTACCGCCGCGACGCGGCTGGACCGGGAGCCGGGCGGCTGGCGGGTGAGCACCGACGACGGCACGTCGTACGCCGCCGGGCACGTCGTGCTGGCGGTCGACCCGCCGGCGCTCGCCGCGCTGGTCCGGGCCTCCCCCGTGCTCGGTGGGGCGGCGCCCGAGCTGGTGGCGCGGATGCCCGCGTTCGGCCGGCCCGGTCCGCCGTACGCGGTGGCCCGCTACTGGATGGACGGGGACGTCCACCCCGACCGGGCGGTGTTCAGCGGGGTGTCCCGGCAGCCCACCCTGGACTCGGTGACCCTCTACCACCGGCTGGAGAACGAGTCCCGGCGCTGGGCGCAGCGCACCGGTGGCGCGGTCGTCGAGTTGCACGCGTACGCCTGCGAGCCCGGTGTACCGGCCGAGGAGCTGGCCGAGCGGATGCGGGTGGAGCTGACCGGGCTCTGGCCGGAGGCGGCCACCCTCCGGGTCCGTGAGCTGCGGGCCCGGGTGGAGGCGCAGGCGCCGGCCTTCACCCCGGGCAGCCACGCCTGGCGGCCGGGCGTACGCACCGACGCGGCGGGCCTCTACCTGGCCGGCGACGGTGTCCGGACGGACTTCCCGAGCGCGTTGATGGAACGGGCGGCGGCGACCGGGATCATCGCGGCCAACCACATCCTGCGCGCCGAGGGCGCGGCGGCCGAGCCGGTCCACTCGGTCCGGCCGCGCGGCCTGCTCGCCCGCCGCCGCTGACGCGACTCCCCGCACGACTCCCCTCCTCGACGGCTCCTGGCAGCGGATCGAAATACGTTGCCCTCCTTTCCGGCGCGGAACTACCGTGATCGCGCAAGGTCAACCACCGCTCCGGGAGCCGTCGATGTCGATGCCGCACGTCACCACCGTGCCGTCGTGGCTGCTCAGCGACGGTTGCCGAGCCGAAGGTCCTTGGAACGGGTGGCCCGACTGACGCGTGCCCGCACGCGCCGAGCCGCCCGTCCGTACCGGACCGGGCGGCTTTTTTGCTGCCCGATCCGCACCGCCACCGATCGTGAAGGGAGAGCCCGGTGGACGCCGTCCTCGTCATCAACGCCGACCTCGGCCCGCTGCACCGGGTCACCGTCCAGCACGCGATCCGGATGCTCTGCCGGCGGGTCGCCGAGATCCACGAGGCCGAGCCGGACCAGGTGATCGGGATCTTCCCGGTCCCCCGGGTGGTCCGCCTCGTCCGGTACGTCGTGACCCGCTGGCGGTTCAGCGCCGGGCCGGCCTGGTCCCGGGGCGGGGTGCTGCGCCGCGACGGCCGGCGCTGCGCGTACTGCGACGCGTCGGCCAGCACCATCGACCACATCCTGCCCCGCTCGCGCGGTGGCCGGAACACCTGGAAGAACACCACCGCCGCCTGCTACGAGTGCAACCAGCGCAAGGGCGACCGGACGCCGGCCGAGGCGGGCATGCCGCTGCGGCGCGAGCCGGTGACGCCGACCTGGGCGGCGCTCGCCGGGCGGTG
>JBARAE010000911.1:0-22994 GCA_049791715.1 Micromonospora sp. | reverse complement strand
CACCTGGCCACGGTGCCGTCGTCGCCTTCCTGCCGCACCGTCACACGTCGCCTGCCGGTGTTCGCACAGGCGGGTCATGCCCGCGGAGCCTGTGGGGCGGCGTTGGTAGTCGCGGACGAGTTGGCGCCTGGGGCCCGGGTGCCCAGGTGCGGCTCCACCACTCATCCGCACCGGATCACCTTGAACCCCTGGTGGCCTGCGGGTTCGCGGACCACCTGCACGCGGTCCGGAGGATGCCGGAGGTGCAGTCGCGGAGAGCGAGAGCCGCAGTTTCATCAACCCGACCGCGCCCGTCTTGCCGGCCACTAGCGTGCTTTATCGTGACTACTTTTCGTGTTGCCATAGCGGCGCTGGGTTCAGCCCTGGTCATGCCCGCTGTGGCGATCGTGCCACCGACGCCGGCGGCAGCCGCGGCGGACGTGGCGTGCCCGAGGGTCACGCCGCCGGTGCCTCCACCTGCCCCTCCGTCTGCGCCACCAGTCGACCCTGCCCAGCGCAAAGTTGGGGGGGATGCACTGCAGGTCGCCGGAGCGGGCCGAGCACCCATCAAGACCGCGGATTCCGGCTGCCGGGTACCGGCTTCAAGAGGACGGTGACCATCTGTCCGCTGCTGATGGTCATCGGGGGATGACCGGCGACGCGTACGGTGGCCGGTAGGACGTTGCAGGGTGACGCGGTCAGGGTCAGGTCGTGCTGGGTGACGGTGAGGTGCAGTTGGTGGCCGCGGTAGGTGAGCAGCGTGTGGAGGCTGACCATGTCCTGCGGCAGCCGCGGGTTGAGCCACAGGGCGTCCTGGCGGATCTCCAGGCCCAGGTAGCCGCGCTCGGCCAGGTCGAGGGTGCCGGCCATGGCACCGAGGTGGATGCCTTCGCGGGTGGTGCCGCCCTGGGTGTCGCTGATGTCGGCGGACAGAGCGTCGGTGAAGAACCTCCAGGATGCGGCGCGGTCGGTGCGGGCCTGCACCCAGGCGTACACGACGCGGCAGAGTGTGGATCCGTGGCTGATTCGCTTGACGTAGTGCTCCACCGTGCGGGGCAGTGCCTGCGGCGGCCACTGGTAGCCGAGGCCGGCGAGCAGGTCGCGCAGTTCCTCGGCGGAGAGCAGGTAGAGCAGCATGAGCACATCGGCCTGTTTGCCGATCTGGTAGCGGTTGGGTGAGTCGCCTTCGGCGGCGAGGATGAGGTCGAGCCGGCCGATGTTGCCGTAGCGGGCGGAGTAGCCGGGGAGGTCGAACTCGCGCAGGTCGGCGTACCCGTCGAACTGGCTGATGATCTGCTGGCCGTGGAACGGCACGTACATGCGGGTGGTGATCTCCCGCCAGCGGGCCAGTTCCTCCGGCCCGACGCTGACTGCGTCGGCCGGTTCACCACCGCTCTGGCAGGCCAGCAGGTCGACCACCTCGAGGGCGCGGTGCAACAGCCACACGGTCATGACGTTGGTGTAGGCGTTGTTGGCGATGCCCGGCGTGTCGGCGTCGGGGTAGGCGTCGTGGAACTCGTCCGGGCCCATCACCCCGATGATTTCGTACCGTCCGGTGGCGGGGTTTTCGTGGGCCAGGTCGGCGAAGAAGCGGGCGATCTCCACCAGCAGTTCCGCGCCGTACGTACGCAGAAAGTCCAGGTCACCGGTGGCCTGGTAGTACTGCCACACCGAGTAGGCGATCGCCAGGCCGACGTGCCGTTGAAGCGCCGAGTGGTCCGGCATCCACCGGTTGTTACGCGTGTTGAGCAGTTCCATCGGGGTCTCGTCCCGGCCGTCGCTGCCCGACTGCCACGGGAACATCGCTCCCTTGCGCCCGACCGCGGCCGCGGCGAGCCGGGCGGCGTCGAGCCGCCGCCACCGGTAGAGCAGCAGGGCGCGGCTGGCCTCGGGCAGGTGCAGCACGAGCACGCGGTGCACGAACACCTCGTCCCAGAAGATGTGGCCCCGGTAGCCCTCCCCGTGCAGGCCCCGCGCCCCGACGCCCGCGTCCAGGTCGACCACGTTCGGCGAGGCGGCGGTGAGCAGGTGAAAGGTGTGCAGGTTCAGCGCCAGCGCCGGCGTGTCGCCGTCGGCGCGCAGTTCGACGTGGCTGCGTTCCCACAGCCGCCGCCACGCGTGGACATGGGCGGTGAGCAGGTCGTCGAACGAGCCCGCCCTTGCCACCGCCTGCCGCGCGGCCATCGCCGGTTCGGTTATCGCCCGATCCCGCGAGGTGTAGCAGGCCGCCGTCTTCTCCACCCGTACCGGCTGGCCCTCGCGGACAGGGACCACGTAGGTCTCCGCGGGTCGCCCGGTGGTCATATCGACCTGGCATTGCGCCTCGGCTGGCGCGCCAGCCATCAGCACCCGGGTACGGGCGGCCATCGCGACGTCGATCCCGGACTGGCCCGTCCGCACGCGCAACCACAGCCCGACCGGATCGTCGTGTCCCTGCCCCTCGGGGTGCAGGTGCCGGCCGACCAGGGGCGCATACTCGGCGACCTGGCGGTTGGCGACCTGCCCGTCCAGGGCTGAACACACGTGTAGCGTGCCGGACCAGTTCTCGGGGACGAAGGTCGTCTGAATGGCGGCCAGATGCGGTGCGGCCATCGACACCAGCATCCTCGACACGACCCTCGTCGCCCGACCGTCACCGTCGACGTGCCGGTAGCGGCGGTGGAGAACGCCGGCGCGCAGGTCCAGGGTCTGCCGGTAATCGCTGATTCCCGGCCCGTCGGGGTCCACCCACCGGTCCTGGTCGGCGCCCCAGCGCACCACCAGCCAGTTCGGCAGGTTGACCAGGCTCTCGTCCTCGTGAACGTGGCCGTGGACCCGGCTGCGCAGCCGGTTGAACACCCCGGCGGCGTAGGTGCCCGGATAGTGCACCGGCCCGGCATCGGTCTCCGGGGCCGCACCCCGGGCGGCCAGGTAGCCGTTACCGGTAGTGCACAGCGTCTCCCGGATCCCCTCGCCGTCCGGATTCACACCGGTGTAGTCCAGCAGCCAACCGGCGTACCCCACGCTCGCCTCGGTTGTCCGGCGGGTCTGCCACCACCGGTGCCGCGCCGCGTCCTCGTCGATGCTGACGGCACCCAGGCCCGTGAGGACCCAGTCCGCGCCGTGCCCGCGCAGCTCGGCCGCGACCGCGCACTCCCGGTCGAGGCCGACGACAAGCCCGAACCCGGCCGCACAGGCGGCCAGCACACCCGCCGCCGCGCCGTCGACGACCGCGGCCCGCGCCGGATGCACACCCAGCTCCTCGGCCGCCTGCAGAAGCGTCGCCGGATCCGGGCGGAGGGCCCCTGCCGATTTCCAGTCATCCGCGTCGATGACAGCGGTGAGCAGTCCGTCCAGCCCGGCGGCCGTCAGTTCCTCGCGGCGGCGTCGGCGGCGAGCCACCACGGCCGTGGACAGCCCCAGACCACGCAGGCGTTTGATCAACTCCACTGCGTCGGGAAAGGCGGCCCCGCCCGCAGCCCCGTCCCGCAGTAGCACCACGTCGAGATCAAACAGCACCGCGTCGAGCCGTTCGAGCGGCAGACGGACCATCGCCCGCGGGACCTGCCCGGGGTCGCTGCCGCTGGTCACGTTCACCACCCACGGAGCGCAACCGAACATCCGGTGCGCGTACCCGCAAACATGGCACCGATGCCCCTGCTGCCAACCGCCTTCGCGCCGGAGCGAATTCAGTGACACTGAGTCCGGGAGGAGATGACGATGAGCCACGACAACGAGCGCCGACCACCCCCGGAGCAGCCCGGCGCCGGTCAGGGCCCACGGGCGCCGGCCGATGAGGCCCGCCAAGCCGCAGGAAGCGGACCCGGCGCTCACGGTGGCGGTCCCTGCGGGGCGGACGGTGCTGGCCACGGCGATCACGGTGGCCCGCGCCGGGGTCACGAAAAGCACGCCGGGCACGACCCGGAGGCGTTCCGCCGCAAGTTCTGGGTCTGCCTCGCGCTGACGATCCCGGTCATCGTCACCAGCCGTCTGGTGATGCACTCGCTGAACTATTCGCTGGATTTCCCCGGGATCTCCCTGATCGGCCCGGTGCTCGGCTCGATCGTGTTCTTCTACGGCGGGTGGCCGTTCCTGGTCGGCGCCGTGCGGGAGGTCCGCGACCGGGCACCCGGGATGATGCTGCTGATCGGCCTGGCGATCACCGTTGCCTATCTCGCCTCGCTCGCCACCAGCCTGGGCGCCTTCAACCTGGACTTCTGGTGGGAGATGTCCGCGCTGGTGACCATCATGCTGTTCGGCCACTGGCAGGAGATGAAGGCCATCGGCCAGGCCCGGGGTGCGCTGGCTGCGTTGGCCGAGTTGCTGCCCGACGACGCCGAGCGTGTCGGCCCCGACGGCGGAGTGCAGCGGGTGAAGGTGCCCGACCTGCGGCTCAAGGATGTGGTGCTGGTACGCCCGGGTGCCCGGGTGCCCGCCGACGGGCATGTCATCGACGGCAGCGCCGACATCGACGAGTCAATGATCACCGGAGAGTCTCGGCCGGTGCCGCGCGGCGTCGGCGCCCGGGTGGTGGCCGGCTCGGTGGCCACCGACTCCGCGATCCGCGTGCAGATCGACGCGGTGGGCGAGGACACCGCTCTCGCCGGCATCCAACGGCTGGTCGCGCAGGCGCAGGCGGCCGGCGGGCGCGCCCAGGACCTCGCCGACCGGTTCGCCGCCTTGTTGTTCTACGTCGCCACCGCCGTCGCCGTGCTCAGCCTCGTCGTCTGGACGGTCATCGGAAACCTCGGTGGCGCGGTGGTACGCACCATCACCGTCCTGGTGATCTCCTGCCCGCACGCCCTCGGCCTGGCGATCCCCCTCGTCATCGCGCTGTCCACCGGCCTGGCCGCCAGCAACGGCATCCTGGTCAAGAACCGGCTCGCATTGGAGCGGATGCGCCAGGTGGATGTCGTCCTGTTCGACAAGACCGGCACCCTCACCAAGGGCGAACACACCGTCACCGCGGTCGCCGGCGCCGGCGGGACCAGCGAGGACGACGTGCTGAGCCTGGCCGCCGGCGTGGAAGCCGAGAGCGAGCATCCGCTCGCCCGCGCCATCGTCAAAGCGGCGAAGGGGCACAGGCAACCGGCGACCGCCACGCAATTCCAGTCGCTGCCCGGCCGGGGCGTGCAGGCCAGCATCGACGGCGCCCGGTATGCGGTAGGCGGGCCGGCCCTGCTACGCGAACAACAGATCCAGGTGCCCGACGAACTGGCCCGAGCGGCCGAAAACTGGTCCGGGCGAGGCGCCTCGGTGCTGCACCTGGTCAAGCTGGACGGGACACCGCAAGCGCTCGGGACGATCGCGCTGGAGGACGCGGCACGCCCCGAGGCCCGGGAGGCCATCGAGCAGCTACGCCAGCTGGGCGTACCGAAGATCGCCATGATCACCGGCGATGCCCGACCGGTCGCCGAGGCGGTCGCCGCCGACCTGGGATTCCGGCACGGCGTAGACGAGATCTTCGCCGAGGTGCTACCCGCCGACAAGGACGACAAAGTCAGCGACCTACAGTCCCGGGGCCTCACCGTGGCGATGGTCGGCGACGGCGTCAACGACGCCCCCGCCCTGGCCCGCGCCGACGTCGGCATCGCCATCGGCGCCGGCACCGACGTGGCGATCGAATCCGCCGGCGTGATCCTCGCCTCCTCCGACCCACGCGGCGTCGCCAGCAGCATCCGCCTGTCCAAAGCGTCGTACCGGAAAATGATCCAGAACCTGGTCTGGGCCGCCGGCTACAACGTCATCGCCATCCCCGCAGCCGCCGGGGTCTTCGCCTGGGCGGGCTTCGCGCTCAGCCCCGCCGCCGCCGCCGTACTCATGTCCGCCTCCACCATCGTGGTCGCGCTGAACGCCCAGACGCTGCGCCGGGTACAACTGACCCCCGAACCGCGGTGATCCGAGGACGACCTTGCGCGGAGCAAGGCGTCCCGGCAGGCCTCCACCACCAGATCAGCCGATGAACTCGGCGATGCCCAGCACGCCGGCCATCGGCGATCCGAGCAGAAGATCCTCGAGACTGCCCAGCAACGGGGCCGACGACGCCAGCATGCTCAGCCAGGCGGGTGGGCACCAGCGCAGCGGCCACGAACAGCAGGACGATCGCCGTGTTGGCCCGCCGAGTCGCGAGCGGGGGCGGCAGCCGCCGCACAACAACGGAAACTCCAGTCGCGTCATATCCAGCGTTTTGAAACGGCCCTTGCGTCTGGCTGCCAGAACAGGGTCGCCAGGGCCGGCGCGAACAAGCTCGGGATCGACAGGAAGACGACGTACTGGAGTGGCCAAGTGGCGAAGACCGACAGGGCAGCCCCGAACAGCGTGAGGCCCGGTCCAGGGAAATGGGTGTAGGTCCAATACTGGTGGCCGCCGTTCTGGGTCTCCATGGCGAGCGACAGGAGCAGTGAACTGCCAAGTACGGCCACTACCGGTGTCCGGTATGCCTGACGCACACTCCCGGCCAGCGACGGCGCGTTCCGCTGGCGCAGTCCCCATTCGACCGTGAGCCACAGGCCCACGAACGCCAGCAGGATGTAGCTGAACGGAGGTGCTTCGCGCGCTCGTAGGGTCGGGGTGAACAGGTATCCGCCGTGTGCCCTGTACCAACTGGCGTAAAGCCAGGCCGTGAGAAGGAGCACAACGGCACCGAGCGCGCCGAGCAGGTGACGGCCGCGCGCGGGGCAAGGTGCTGGCTCACCCTGGGGCTGGCGGGTCTCGTCATGGCGTCCAATGCCGCTTTCACCGCAAGGTAGCTCTCTGCGATCGCGGCCCAATAGAAGACGTAGCCAGGCACCAGTACCAGCCAGTAGAACCACAGCGTCCAATACGGATAGATCCACAGCTTGCCCAGCCACTGAGCGAAGAACTCCAGGGCCAAGCCGGCGGCGGCGGCACCGACGCCGGCACGCGTCAGGCTCCGCCCGTCCCGTGTGACCAGTTGCCACAGCGACGGCGCCGCGAACCGTTGGCGTACACCTTCGCCCAGGACAATGACGCCCAGCGTGAGCAGCGTGGTGGTGGCAGCCAGGATGTCGCCCGACACGATCGGGTTGCCGGAGAACGGGATGGGGTGAGGGAAGACGCTGCGTGGCACGAGCAGCTGAGCGTACGAATGTCCGCGACGGCGATGGCGGGCATGGAAACCATGACCTCCGCGCTGCAGCCGGCTCCCGGATTCGTGACACGCCCGCGACCCTCACGATCAGGGAGGCACCACGCCGGGCTGCTGTGCGAGAAAAAGGGCGATCGGTACACGCCGTGCAGGCCACCCTACGGTGCTGCTCGTCGGCGAGGGCGTCGACCAACCTGCTCCCACCGCCGCCGACCTTGGGCCCTGCTCCCATCTCAGCCAACCGACCTGCCCCTGGGGGCCGGGTGTGGAGGACTAGACAGGCATGGTGGGGTCTTCGTCAAGCGCAGACGGGCTTACGAGCCGCGAGGCGTTCGATCACACCAGCAGCAAAGCGTTCACGCTTCTCGATGTGAAGGCCGGCCGCGGCCACGTCACGGATGGGACGCCGCCGGAAGTGTTCACCGGCCGCCGGAACGCTGACCAGTTCGATGAGGCGCTGGATCGCCCGAACGGGACGAGTGGCGCCGACCACATGATCGGCTAGCAAAAGCAGGCCGCCAGGACGCAGGACCCGGACCATCTCCTCGACCGCCCGGTGGTCATCGGGGATAGCGCAGAGTGAGAGGGTGCAGACGACGGTGTTGAAGGTGGCATCGGGAAAGTCCAGCTGGTGGGCAGTACCGAGCCGCAGGTCGACCTCCCGGCCCAGTTCGGCGGCCCGCTGGCCCGCGATCTCCAGCATCCTGGGGCTCAACTCCACCCCGGTGATCCGTACGTCGCCGGGGTAATAGGGCAAGTTCCGCCCGGTGCCGATCGCAACCTCGAGGGTGTCGCCGGTGGCCTGTCGGCAGGTCCACGCCCGCGTGTCGCGCAGGAAGCGGCGCTCCATGAAGGCCATCTGCCGGTCGTAGCCGCGGGCGTGCCGGTCCCAGACGCGGCGCTGCTTCTCGTCGTTACTCATGGCGGCGAAGATATGTCACCTGCACCAGCGCCGCCGGCGTACCGACCTACCGGCCATCGCCGGGGCCCAAGGTAGCGGCCCCGGCGCCACCTCACTCCGGCGCGTACCGGTCGGTCCAGGTGGCGCCGGCGTCGGTGGTGGCGATGACCCGGTCACCGGTCAGCGCCGCGAAGAGCATGCCCTCCTGGGTGGCGATGCTGTGGGGCTGCCCCGGCACCGCTCCGCGCCGCTGCCACTGCTGCCCGCCGTCGGTCGACGACCAGACCGCTCCGTCCTGCGCCACCGCCCACAGGCCGGTGCGGTCCCAGTCCAGCAGGCCCACAGCGGGAGTGCCGGCGACCGGCTGCCAGCTACGGCCGCCGTCGGTGGAGCGCTGCAGGCCGTCGCGCCCTACAGCGAGGATGGTCTGCGCATCGGTGGGGCTGACCGCGAAGTCGCCCATCGCCACCCGGGACCGCTGGTCCCAGGCTCGCTGGTCGACGCTGACCATGAAGGCACCGTCGGTCGAGTTGTAGCCGTAAACCGAGTCGTGGGCGGCCTGCAACCCGTGGAAGTCCGCCGCGCCGGACAGCGACTTCGCCCGCCAGGTCACGCCACCGCCGGTCGACTCGATCAGGCCTACGTTGGCCGGGCCGTCCTCCGAGTGGCCGGAGGCCAGGAAATGCCCGGGGCCGACCACGGTGAAGCCCATCAGGTCCAGGGCGTCCTTCGACACCCGCACGACGATGTGCGGGTCGTCGATACGGAACAGGCCGACGTGCGTGGCGACGTACAGCGCCCCGCTGCCCGGGTCGGTCGCAACCGCGTGCACGTGCCCGAACCCCTCGTGCCCGCTACCCGCCGTGCTGCCGTCATCGAAGGAGCCCGGGCCACGCAGGGCGAACACCACCACGGCGGAGAGGACGGCCAGAGCGGCCAGCACCGTTATGACGATCTTCCGCATGGGCGCGGGCTGCGGGTTGTGGACCTGCGCCTTCCGGGGGGATCCGGGCCTGCTGCTCGGTCGCGTCGGCTGCGACGTCCTTCTCATCGGCTACGTTCACCTTCTCGTCGATGCTGAACCAGCCAGCCGGCCCCTCACGGCGCTTCCGGCGGTCTTCCGTCCCCCAACGATGACGCAAAGCCGTCGGAAAACCGGCCTGGGGACCATGAAAAGTCGCTGGAGAACGGGCCCGAGCCCGAGTCACGGGCAGGCCATTGATCGCATTGGAGACGGACGGAGCCGTGTTCCCGACCACATACCTGCGGTCGCAGCGCTCGTCCCGTATCCCCCCGCATCCGCTCCGCGTCCGGGACGCCTCAGCGGATCGGGATCGTGGGCAGGGTGAGGGTGAAGGTGGCACCGGCACCGATGCCGGCGCTGGCGGCGTGCAGGCGGCCGCCGTGGGCCTGTGCCAGCGCGCGGGCGATGGTCAGCCCGATGCCGCTGCCCCCGGTGGCGCGACTACGGGCGGGGTCGGCCCGGTAGAACCGCTCGAACACGTGTGGCAGGTGTTCGGCGGCAATGCCCTCGCCGGTGTCGGCGACCGCGATGGCCACCTCTTCGGCGCTGGAGCTGGTGGTGACGGTGACGTTTCCACCGATGGGCGTGTGGCGTAGCGCGTTGCCGAGCAGGTTGTCCAGGATTTCGCGCAGTCGGTCAGGGTCGGCGAGCGCCCGCGCCGGGGCAGGACTGGCCCGTTGTTCGAGGATGACGCCCTTGTCCGCGTAGCCGGTGGCGGCGGAGCGCACCGCCTCGTCGACGACGGCATTGACGTCCACCGGTTCGATCCGCGGGTTCGCCCGGCGCTCCTCCGCCCGCGAGAGCCCCTGGATGTCGTCGGCCAGGCGGTCCAGCCGCCGGGTCTGGTCACGGAGGGTCCGCCAGGTGTCCGGGGTGGTGGGGATGACGCCGTCCTCGATGCCCTCCAGGAAGCTGCCGACGGTGGCGATCGGGGTGCGCAGCTCGTGCGCGAGGTCGGCGAGCAGCTCCAGCCGGCGCCGCTCGGTGTTCTGCAGCGCGGCGGCCATCCGGTTGAACGCGTCATCCACCGCGGCGAGCTCCGACCCCAGCCGGCTCGGTGGCATCCGCGCGGCGTAGTCACCATCGGCGATGCGGGTCGCGGCCCCGGACAGTTCGGCGAGCGGGCCGGCCAGCCGCCGCGTGATGAACCAGCTCACCGCCAACGACGTCACCAGGGCGGCGCCAACCGCTACGCCGAGCGAGACGAGCAGCGTGGTGAGCAGGGCGGATTCAAGATCATGGGTCATGTCGGGGGACATGCCCATCATGCGACGGAGATGGCCACGGAACAGCCCCGGCGCGACGGCGAACGCCACCAGCATCAGGGTGACCGCCCCGGCGAGCACGATCAACGACTGCGCGATGAACAACCGGGTCGACAGGCGGTCGGTTCGCAGTCCGGGTCGCATCAGCCCGGGCCCATCCGGTAGCCGACCCCACGGACCGTGCGGATGTAGCGCGGGTGGGTGGCGTCGTCGTCAAGCTTGCGGCGCAGGTTACCGACGTGCACGTCGATGACGTGTTCGTCGCCGTACCAGTCGCCGCTCCAGACATGGTCCAGGAGCTGCCGGCGGCTGAACGCCACCCGAGGCTGCGCGCTGAGCGCGTCGAGCAGGTCGAACTCGGTGCGCGTCAGCTCAACATCCTGGCCGCGCACGCGGACCTGCCGCCCGGCCACATCGATGTCCAGGTCGCCGAAGCGGCGGACCTGGGTCTCCGGTACGGCTGACGGCGTACGGGGGCGGCGCAGCATGGCGCGTACCCGGGCGACCAGTTCGCGCGGTGAGAACGGCTTCGTCAGGTAATCGTCGGCCCCGACCGACAGCCCCACCAGCTTGTCGACCTCATCGCTCTTGGCGGTGAGCATGATGATGTACGCGTCGCTGAATGCGCGGACGCGCCGGCAGACCTCGACGCCGTCGATGCCGGGCAGCATCAGATCCAGCACGATCACGTCCGGCTCGGTGTCGCGCGCCGTCGCCACGGCGGTGTTGCCGTCCCCGGCGGTGACCACGTCGAAGCCCTCCCGGCTCAGGTAGCCGGAGACGACCTGCACCAGCGGTGGCTCGTCGTCGACCACCAGTGCGCGGAACCGGGCACCCCCGGCGCCCGGTTCCACCCGTTCAACCTGCATGGCCTATTCCTCGCTCATGGTGATGAACGTCCCGTGCCAGGTGTGGTCCCACACCGCGCCGGTGTACGCGTTCACCGACAACATCCCGACCGGCTTGCCATCCCGCAGCGTGTGCAGGGTGTAGTACCCGGGGAACTCGTCGGCGTCTCCAACCGACAGTCCCGTCCCCTGCCGGTCCAGCCACCGCTGAGCGAGGGCCGTCGCCTCATCCGCCGAGAACCGGGCCGTTCCGGTCGTCGCGCCGGCGTGCATGCCGTTGCGGGTGTTCCACATCATCGCCGGACCGTACTCGACGCTGACGCTGCCATCGGCGGGATCGATGAGCACCTCCGTCGCCCCACGCCCCGCCGTGGTGGTCAACTCGGCGTAGTAGCCGTTGGCGAACTGCATCGTCTCACCGACGCGCAGGCCGAGCCGATCGGCGAACACAGCGGCGCGTTGCCGGGCCGTTTCCAGCGACTCCACCCGCTGCCCGTCACCGCGCAGACCGTAGGAACCACCCATCATGCCGGCGCCCCCCATCATGCCCGAGCCGTAGCGGCCGCCCATCATGTTCCACGTCGAGGGCGATGGACCGGCCGCGGCCCATGCTCCCCCGGTGATGACCGCTGTCACTCCCGCGACGATCGCCGCAGCCACCACCATCCGCGTGCGTGTCATCGTCCTCACCTCCGCCCGGTCCGGGCAGCCGCCAGGTCCTCGCGCGCCCGCCGGTACTGCTCGATGTCGATCTCGCCGAGGGCGAACCGGCGGTCGAGGATCTCCTCCGGCCGCTCCCGGCGGCCACCCTCACCGGAACGGGCCCGGGGCAGCAGAACACCGACGCCCCACACGATCAACCCGAGAAGCACGATCCAGAACAGGGCCATGAAGATCCAACCGCCCAGTCCCATGCCCCAGCCGTAGCCCATCATCGCCGTCTCCCTATCTCGCTTCCGTGCCTTACGACCTTCATGCTCCGGCGGGGGCCTCAACGACCCATGCGGCCTACGCTCAAGATTTCGTCAAGGCCTCAGGTCAGCGCCACCGGGGGCCTGCGAGCCATCTGTGCGGTCCGCCGTGCATCGACAAGTGTTGGCGTCTCATCGCCGGAGCCTCTCCGGAGCTACACACAACACTGACCCGCCAAAACCTCCCTCGGTCATGGAGCAACGCCCTGTCTCCCTGATGGACGAGGACCGGTGCGACCGGATCGTGGCAATGCGCGACGGGCGGGCGGGGGCCCACTGTCTAGAGTTCTGCGGGTCTCAAGCCGGGTGTGAGGTGAAGGCGCGCGCTGACGGGGTAAGCGAGGTTCTCGCCCGCTGGGAGCCCCACGGCGAGGAGGGGTAAGGACGCCATGCACTACAACGGTTGGTACTGGCCGATGGCCGCGATGATGTTCGGCTGGCTGATCCTGATCCTGGTCGTGATCGCGGCGGTGTGGCTGGCCGCTAACCGCGGCCGACGGCAGTCGCCGGACCGGCACGAGCACGCCCGCCGAATCCTGGGCGAACGATACGCACGGGGCGAAATGGACACGGAGGAGTACCATCGGCGCCTGGACACGTTGCGCTGATCGCTACGGCAGTCCCCGGTCGGAGGCCGTTGACGATCAGCGCTTCGGGCGGAGGGTGTCCACCCGCGCAACCGACTCGTCGATCCGCGCCTCGGTGAGGCGTCCCGAGCGCACCAGCGCGACGACGGTGTCGATGGTCTTGTCGACGACCCTCGGGTCGTACACCTGCTGGTTGGCGAAGACGAGCAGGTCGAGGCCGGCCTGCAGGGCCAGGGCGACGGCCTCGGCGGCTCCGTAGCGCCGGGTGATGGCCACCGCCTGCATGTCGTCGCTGACCACCGGCCCCTGCCAGCCGAGCCGGCCCCGGAGCAGGTCCGTCACGGTCGGCGCCGACAGCGACGCCGGATGGTTCGGATCAAGCTGCCGATTGAGCACGTGCGCGGCCATCACGGAGTCCGCGAGGCCGGCGCTGATCAGTCGTTGGAACGGTTCCAGCTCCCTGGCCTGCCAGGTCGAGCTGACGTCGACCACCTCGAAGTCGGTGTTGCCGGCCGCGCTGCCGGAACCAGGAAAGTGCTTGAGCACGGTCTTGACGCCCGCCGCCCGGTGGACCTGGATCTCCTCGGTGGCGTTGCTGACGACGACGTCCGGGTCGTCGGAGAAGCTGCGGCCGAGCTTGCCGATCGCCCGGCTGTCGGGGTTGACGTTCAGGTCGACGACGGGCGCGTAGTTGAGGTTGACCCCGATGGAGGTGAGGCTGTCGACCAGTCCGCGCGCCCACTGGTGAGTCGCCGGTGGAGAGTTCTCCGCGCCGACCTCCGCCTCCGACTTGATGGCCGGGAAGCCGTTGCCCGGATTGAGCCGGGAGGTGCGGCCGCCCTCCTGGTCGATCGACACGATGAGCCGGCCCGGCGAGGCGTCCTTCAGCATCTTCACGAGCGCGCTGACCTGCCCCGGCGAGGTGATGTTCCGGCGGCCCTTCGTCTCCAGGTCCTGGTCGAACAGGATCACGCCACCGAGCCCGGACCGGATCGCCTGCATGATCCAGTCGTTCTCGTCGAGCCGGTCCCCACGAAACCCGGCGACGAGCAGGCTGGCGATCTTCCGTCGGAGGACCGCCTCGCCGGTCCGTGCACCGCCGCCCGGCGTCTTCGTCGGCTCCACTCTCGGCGCCGTCGAGCCCATCGATTCACACCCGGCCACGGTCGCCACCGCGGCCGAGCCGACTCCGGCCAGCAGCAGCCGGCGAGACACTCGCATACCGGTCACCTCTGCACGCTACGGCCCGCCCCGCCTCGCCCACGGCGAAACCGCGTACACACCTCGGTTACGACCCGGCGGCGACCCCCCACAGCGCACCGGCGGCGCGGCCCGCCAGCAGGCTGAGCGCCGCGGCGGTCACGGCAAGCCGCCTCGACCACGGCCGCGCTGGTTCGTCGCCCGCCGTCGGGGCACTCTCCTCATCCGAGCCGGTCGGCTCGGCACCGCGGTAGGTCGGGACGATCCAGCGCAGGTAGTAGAAGAGGCTCAGCACGGAGTTGAGGAAAACGACGAGGGCGAGCCAGCCGTATCCGCCGTCCCAGCCCGCGGTCGCGGTGGTGAACTTGCCGACGAAGACCGTGGTGGACGGGGTGCCGACCAGACCGAGCAGCGCCACCAGCAGAACCGCGGCGAGCCAGGGCCGCCGCCCGGCCAGGCCGCGGTGGTCCGCCAGATCCCGCGGCGACCGCCACGAGCCGATGGAGCAGGTACGAGCCGGCGATGACGAGGGCGGCCACGAGCGTTATCCCCACGACTCCCGGGTACATCGCACTCGTGGCTCTGGCTGCCGACCTGCGTCTGGTACGCCGTTCGCCCCGGCGGTGCTGTTATCCCCCCACGCGCAAGGGTATCCGCAGACCGGCCCGGCTTGACTTCAGGTCGACCTGAAGTCCGAGGGTGGTGCCATGTCTGGGGAGAAGACCACCACCACGTACGACGTCAGTGCCGATCTGATCGCCGTGCTGGACGCGGCGGACGATCAGCCGAGCGCGGTGCGGCTGCGGCGACGCAGCTACGACCTGCTCGACCTGCGACCGGGCGAGGTCGCCGTGGACGTGGGCTGCGGCACAGGAGGCGCCGTGGCCGAGCTGACCGAGCAGGGCGTCACCGCGATCGGCGTCGACCCGGACGAGCTCATGCTCGGCACGGCTCGCCGCCGGTGGCCCCGAGCCGACTTCCGCGCCGGCAGCGCGCAGTCCCTTCCGTTGCCCGACGGGGCGGTGACCGGTTACCGGGCGGAGAAGGTCTTCCACGTCGTACCGGATCCGGGCGCGGCGCTGGCCGAGGCCCGCCGGGTCCTCGCCCCGGACGGCCGTATCGTGCTGCTCGGTCAGGACTGGGACGCCCTGATCGTCGACTCGGCCCATCCGGAGCTGACCCGGGCGGTGCTGCGCGCGCAGGCAGACAGTTGCCCGCGGCCACAGGCCGCCCGCGCGTATCGGCATCTGCTGCTCGACGCCGGTTTCCGGGACGTCGCCGTCGAGGAGTACCTGGGGGTCTTCACCGACGCCGGCATGCTGCCCGTGGTGGAGCGGTTCGGGGCGGCGGCGGTGGCCGCCGGCGCGGTCACCGCCGAGCAGCACGCCCGATGGGCAGACGATCAGCGGTGCCGGGCGCGCGACGGGCGACTGTTCCTGGCGTTCCCGATGTTCCTGGCCTCGGCCCGACGGCCCTGACCGGCCGGCGCTGCCCCTCCGCCTCAGCGCGGCACGTGGGGCGGCGCCGCCGGGCCGATCCGCGACCGGACCGTCTCCTGGTAGTGCGGGCAGGCGGTGAAGTCCTCGTGCTCACACTCCAGGCCGCCGTCGATGAACCGCAGCGAATCCTGCAGCGCGGCGATCCGCGCGACCAGATCCTCCCGGTGCCGCCGCAGGATCTCCCGGCGCCGCGCCGACCCGCCGGCGGTGAGCATCTCGCGAATCTGGTCCAGGGAGAGGCCGGCCTCCTTCGCCCGTAGGATGGTCGCGACCCGGTACAGGTCCGCGGTGCCGTAGCGGCGCCGCCCGGCGACCGCCCGGGCCGGAGTCAGCAGCCCCAGCGACTCCCAGTGCCGCAACACGTGGGTGGCCAGCCCGAACCGGCCGGCGATCTCGCCGATGGTCATCACCTGGTCGTCGGTGGACTCCATGCCCTCATTCAGCCGCAGGGCGGCCCGTGGGCGCAACGGCGTACGACGGACCACCGGTGCCGGCGGTCCGGTCGGGTTACCCTCGGGTCACGGTCGGCCCCGGGGAGCGGCATGAGCAGCCAGGCGACGGACGCGACGATGCCCGCGGCGTTCTTCGGCCACGGCAACCCGATGAACGCCCTGGAGGTCAACCGCTACACCGCCGCGTGGCGGGAGTTCGGCCGGGCGGTACCGCGACCCAGGGCGATCCTGGTGATCTCCGCGCACTGGTACATCGGCGCGACGGCGGTGACGGCGATGCCCCGCCCCCGGACGATCCACGACTTCTACGGCTTCCCGCAGCAGCTGTTCGCTCTGGAGTATCCGGCGCCGGGGCTGCCGGAACTGGCCGAGGAGATCAGCGACGTCGTCCACCCCACCTGGGTCGGCGCCGACCTGGACTCCTGGGGCATCGACCACGGGACCTGGTCGGTGCTGACGCACGCCTTCCCCGACGCCGACATCCCGGTGGTGCAGCTGAGCATCAACGCGTTCAAGGGGCTGGACTACCACCTGGACCTCGGTGCCCGCCTGGCGCCGCTGCGCGGACGCGGGGTACTGATCGTGGCCAGCGGCAACGTGGTGCACAACCTGGGCGGCGTGGACCCGCGGCTGACCGACGAGGGCTTCGACTGGGCGCGCCGCTTCGACGACGCGGCCCGGGAGATCATGCTGGACGCGCCGACCGACGCGGCCCGGCTGGACGGCCACCGCGACTACGACCTGGCCGTACCGACACCGGACCACTTCATCCCGCTGCTGTACCTCGCCGGGCTGGCCGGCAGTGGCGACAGCCGCCCCGAGGTGCTGGTGGACGGGTACGCGTACGGGTCGCTGTCCATGGCCGCGTACACGGTCGGTCTCTCCTGCCCGACCGAGGGCCGGCCGGCGGGCGCCCCTTCGCTGCCGACCGGCGTGCCGGCGGACTCGGCGAACATCTGACGCGGGTCGTCCACCACCGAACGGGCGCGACCTCGGGCCGGTCGCGACCGGAGCGATCGGATCTGCCCGCGCCCGACCGCCGGCCGGCAGTTAGGGTGGAACCCGGTGTGCCGGGAAGTCTGGTCGGCGTGCGACCTGTCCTGCCCCGATCCGACCTGCTGGAGTGATGGTGCGAGCCCGAGACCTGGCTGTGCCCTTCCCGACGATCTCCCTCCGCTCCACCGCGCTCGAGGCGGCCCGTCTGCTGGCCGGGCACAACCTCCCCGGGCTGATCGTCGTCGACGAGGCCGGGTGTCCGCTCACCGTCCTGCCCGGCACGCAGGTGCTGCGCCTGGTCATCCCCGCCTACTGCCGGGAGGACCCGACCCTGGCCCGGATGATCGACGAGCCGTCCGCCGACGTGTTCCTACGCGGGGTGGAGGGCCGGACGGTCGCCGACCTGCTACCGAAGGAGCACCCGGAGCCGCCCGTGGTGGAACCCCAGGCGACCGTGCTGGAAATCGCCGCGGTGATGGCGCAGAAACGCAGCCCGCTGGTCGCGGTGGCCGCCCGGGGAGAGCCCATGATCGGTGGGATCACCCTCGACGCGCTGCTCGACCGGATGCTGGGCACGTGACCGCCGTCGCCTGGGCGGCGGTGGTCGTCTTCACCGTCGCGTACGTCCTCATCGCCACCGAGAAGATCCACCGGGTCGCCGCCGCGCTGGGCGGCGCCGCGGTGATGTTCCTGATCGGCGCGACCGACACGCACCACGCGTTCTTCTCCGAGCAGGCCGGCATCGACTGGAACGTCATCTTCCTGCTGATCGGCATGATGCTCATCGTCGCCGTGCTCAAACGCACCGGCGCCTTCGAGTACGTCGCCGTGTGGGCCTCCAAACGCGCCCGGGGCCGGCCCTTCCGGGTGATGGTGATCCTGGTCCTGATCACCGCCATCGCGTCGGCCGCGCTGGACAACGTCACCACCGTCCTGCTCATCGCCCCGGTGACGTTCCTGGTCTGCGAACGGCTCGGCGTGCCGGCCGTGCCGTTCCTGATCGCCGAGGCGATGGCCTCGAACATCGGTGGCACCTCCACCCTGGTCGGCGACCCGCCCAACATCATCATCGCCAGCCGGGGCGGGCTGTCGTACAACGACTTTCTGGTCCACCTCGCGCCGTTCGTGGCACTGCTGCTGGTGGTCTTCCTCGGCCTGTGCCGGGTGCTGTTCCGCGACGCGTTCCGCTACGACCCGCAGCGGGCCGCGCAGATCGCCGCCCTGCATGAGGGCGACGCGATCCGGGACCGACGGCTGCTCGTCCTCGGGCTGGCCGTGCTCGCCGCGGTGACCGCCGCGTTCGTCCTGCACACCACCCTGCACCTGGAACCGGCGGTGGTCGCCCTGCTCGGTGGGCTGCTGCTGCTCGCCCTGTCCCGGCTCGACGCGGCGGAGATCAGCCGGGACGTCGAGTGGCCCACCCTGGTCTTCTTCGCCGGCCTGTTCGTGATGGTCGGCGCGCTGGTCAACACCGGTGTGGTCGAGCAGATCTCCCGGGCCGCGATCGACGCCACCGCGGGCCGCCTGCTGCCCGCCTCGATGGTGCTGCTCTGGGGGTCGGCGGTCCTGTCCGCGATCGTCGACAACATCCCGTACGTGGCCACCATGAGTCCCGTCGTCGCCGACCTGGTCCACGCCGAAGGCGGCGCCGGGCAGTCCCGGGTCCTCTGGTGGGCACTGGCGCTCGGCGCGGACCTCGGCGGCAACGCCACCGCCGTCGGCGCGTCGGCCAACGTCGTCGTCCTCGGCCTCGCCGAACGCGCCGGGCAGCGGATCAGCTTCTGGCAGTTCACCCGGTACGGCATCGTGGTCACCCTGGTGACCGTGGGGCTGGCCGTGCCGTACCTGTGGCTGCGCTACTTCGTGCTGGCCTGATCGTCCGGAGGTTGGCCGATCGACCGCCGTCGCCGGGTGACTGCAAGTGGCGACCGCATGAAAAGATCCTCCCCGTGCTGAGAAACCAGCGGGGCGGGCAGCCCCTTGCCGCCCAGGCCAGACAAACGCGGACGTCTCGGTGTTGAAGCGGGTGCCGACGTGGAAGCGGCGTTCTGTCCGTTTCCGGCACCCGGCACAGGTGATCACGACGGGGTTCGGCGCTGCCGCTGCGGTGGGCACCGGCCTGTTGTCCCTGCCGGCGGCGACGCAGTCCGGTCAGCGGGCCCCGGTGGTGGATGCGCTGTTCACCGCAACCTCGGCGGTCTGCGTGACGGGGCTGGTCACCGTGGACACCGGCAGCTACTGGTCCGGCTTCGGGCAGGCCGTCATCCTGCTGCTCATCCAGGCGGGCGGGTTGGGCATCATGACGTTGGCGACCCTGTTCACGGTGCTGTTGTCCCGGCGCCTCGGCCTGCGGGCCCGGTTCCTCGCCCAAGCCGAAACCAAGAGCCTGAACCTGACGGACGTGCGGGGCGTGGTGCGGCGGATCGTGGTGTTCAGCGTGGCCAGCGAGGCGGTGGTGGCAGTCGCGCTGATGGTTCGCTTCGCCACCCGGTACGACGAACCGATGGGCACTGCCGTCTACGACGGCGTCTTCCACGCGGTGTCCGCGTTCAACAATGCCGGATTCTCGACCCATGCCGACAGTCTCGTGGGCTACGTCACCGATCCCTGGATCTCGGTCACCATCGCCGCAGCGGTGATCCTCGGCGGCCTCGGCTTCCCGGTGGTGTTTGAACTGGCGCGGTGTTGGCGACGGCCGGCCCTGTGGTCGGTGATGACCCGGCTCACCGTCACGCTCACCGCGGCGCTGCTGGTGGTCGGCACGCTCGTGCTCACCTTGGCCGAGTTCACCAATCCGCGCACGCTCGGTGCGCTGAGTGGCCCGGAAAAGCTGCTCGCCGGGTTCTTCGCCTCCGCGATGACCCGCACCGCCGGATTCAACAGCCTCGACGTCGGTGCCATGCGTCCGGAAAGCCTGCTGGCCAGTGATGTGCTGATGTTCATCGGCGGAGGCAGCGCGGGCACCGCAGGCGGGATCAAGGTGACCACCTTCGGGCTGCTGGCCTTCGTGCTGTGGTCCGAGATGCGCGGGGAGATTCACGTCAACGTCGGCCACCGGCGAATCCCGCCGAGTAACCAACGGCAGGCCCTGGCGGTGGCGCTGCTCGGCGTCGGCGCAGTGGTGGCGGCCACGTTCGTGCTGGTCGCAATCACCTCATACGGTCTGGAGCAGGTTCTGTTCGAGGTGGTGTCGGCCTTCGCCACCGTCGGCCTGTCCACCGGAATCACTGGCAGCCTGCCGGTCCAGGGGGACGTCCTGCTGATCGTGCTGATGTTCGCCGGCCGACTTGGGCCCTTGACGCTGGCCTCGGCGCTGGCTCTGCGGGACCGAACCCGCCGCTTTGAACTCCCGGAGGAGAGGACGATCGTTGGCTGACACGCAGATCGAACCGGTGCTGGTCATCGGTCTGGGTCGCTTCGGCAGCGCCCTGGCGCTGGAACTGGCCAGCCGGGGCACCGAGGTGCTCGGCATCGACAACCGGCCCAAGGTGGTCCAGGCACTCGCCGGGCGGCTGCCGCACGTGATCACCGCCGACTCCACCGATATCGAAGCGCTCCGGCAACTCGGCGTCGCCGAGTTCCACCGGGCCGTGGTCGCCATCGGCACCGACATCCAGGCCAGCATCCTCACCACCAGCCTCCTGTCCGAACTCGGCATCCCGCACATCTGGGCCAAGGCGATCAGCGACCAGCATCGGCACATCCTCACCCGGGTCGGAGCCCACAAGGTCGTGGCACCTGAGCACGACATGGGCGAGCGTGTCGCGCACCTGCTCTCCGGGCGGATCCTTGACTACGTCGAGGTCGACGCCAACTTCGCCGTCATCAAGACCACCCCGCCACGCGAGGTCGTCGGGATGCCGTTGCGGGACTCCCGCGTGCGGAGCCGGTGGGGCGTCACGGTGGTCGCCGTCAAGCCACAGGCGGCCCTGGCCGGAAGGCTCCCCGAGTTCACCCACGCCACCCCCGACACCGTTCTGGCCTACGGCGATCTCATCCTCGTCGTCGGACCGGTCGACAACGTCGAACGCTTCGCCGCCACCGAATGATCGGCCGCCGTTGGTCTCCCAGGCATCCTCGGGCTGGTCGTACCGTGGCTGTTGCTGCCCCTACTTCGTGCTGGCCTGATCGTCCCCCGCCGGCCGGTCGTGGACCGGCTGGTCCTCGCGCCGGCGCGACCCGTTGGCCGCCCGCCGCGCCCGTCGGACGCTGCGGTGCAACGCCCCGTGCCAGTTCGGGGTCTCCCTGCTCTCGTCGAACGACCGGGCCACCACCACGTCGGTGGAGGAGTGCGCCAGGATCGAGATGACGATGGTCAGGGCGACCAGGTGAAAGACCTCGTCGGCGGCGCTGATCCCGGACTCCAGCACCAGCAGCCCGTACACCACCGAGGCGAACCCTTTGGGGCCGAACCACATGGCGGCGGCCTGTTCCCGCAGACCCAGGCCGGAACGCAGGAAGGAGAGCCAGAGCGCGACGGGCCGGGCCACGACGATCGCCAGCACCGCGAACACCCAGCCAGCCCAGGAGATCTCGCCGAGGAACTCCACCGAGATCAGCGCGCCGAAGACCAGCAGCGCAGCCAACTTCAGCAGCTCGGCGACGTTCTCCCCGAAGTGCTCGAACGCGGCTCGCTCGCGCGGCCCGAAGGTCGCCACGGTGATGCCGGCGGCGAACGCCGCGAGGAAGAGGTTGCCGTGGGTGGCCTTGCCCAACGCCAGCACCAGCAGGCCGATCGCCACCCCGTTGAGGGGGGCGTACGCCGCCGATGCGGCGAGCCACCGGGTGCGCTCCAGCGCGATCGCCAGCAGCGGCACCAGCACACCGATCAGCAGGCCGACCGCGAGTTCGGTGGCCAACTCCCCGAGGTGCAGGTCTTCGGAGCCGGCGGCGACGGCGAGGAGCACCACGACGAACGGGAGCGCCAGGCCGTCGTTGACGCCGGACTCGACGTTGAGCAGGTGCCGCAGCCGGGCCGGCACCTTCTCGTTCCCCACCAGGGCCGCGGCGAACACCGGGTCGGTCGGGGCGAGGATGGCCCCGATCAGCAACGCCTCCGGCCAGTCCAGGCCGGCGACGTAGTGCGCCAGCACGGCGGTGACCAGCAGGGTCAGCGGTAGGCCCCAGCCGAGCGCACGTCCGGGCAGCCGCCACGCGCTGCGCAGGTCCGCCCAGCCCACCCGCATGCCGTCGGTGAACAGGACGGCGAACAACGCCAGCTCGGCGAGCTGCCCCACGATCGGCGAGTCGGCCCGCAGGTGCAGCACGCCGGTGGTCTCCTCGCCCAGCACGAAGCCGGCGACCAGGAACAGCGCCGCCGTGGAGAGGATGGTGCGGTGGGCCAACGCCGACACGAGCACGGCCGCCAGCAGGACGGCGGCGAAGGAGAGCAGCAGCACGGTTCACGCTCCGAGGGCAGGGGTCGTCACGGTGCCGACCAGACTTCCCGGCGCTCCACGGATCCGGACGATCATATGGCAGTCGGCACCCCACACTCCGGCCGGGCGGCGGTTCACCGCCTCCTGAGGAGCGGACCGTAGTCGGCGGCGGTGAGCGGCTCCCGGGACAGCGACCCGTCGGCACGGGGCACGTCCAACGGTTGGCCGTCCCGCCGGAAGGAGACCCGGTCCACGTCTTCCCGCCCGGTCAGGGTGCAGACGAGCTGCCCGAAGGCGAGCACCTCGTCGCTGCGACCGGTCTCGTCGGCGGCCTCCCGGACGTCGACCTCCGCCAGGCTGCCGCTCACCCGGGCTCCGGCCACCACGACCGTACCCGTCAACGCGCTGGTCAGGCCATTGTCCCGCTCCGGCCCCGCGGGTCCGGCGAGCAGGTGCTGCAAATGCACGTCGACCGGCGGAAGGACGTCGACGCGCCGCACCACCTGCTCCAGCCGGTCCTCGCGGACGAAGCAGAGCGTCTCGTCCACCCGCCCCGCCGACCCCGTCGGGCTGCTGGTGACGGGGGTGGGGAACGGGCCGGGCGGCGCCTGCACCTCCCGGGGGCTCCCGTCGACCGGCACCCCGCAGCCGGCCAGCAGGACGACGACGAGCAGCAGGGAGCGTGACCAGCGGCTCACAACAGACTCCCCGGCAGCTCGACCCGGAACCGGGCACCGCCGCCCGGCCGGTCCGCCACGCTCGCGCGACCGCCGTGCGCGGCAGCGTGCTGGGCGACGAGCGCCAGCC
>JBARAE010000910.1:0-6694 GCA_049791715.1 Micromonospora sp. | reverse complement strand
GGGCAACCCGCTGCTGCGGCCCCTGGCGATCTCGCTGGCGAGCATCAACCTCACCGTCAACCTGATGACCACCATGCTGCCGGTGGTGTTCCTGCGGGAGCTCGGGCTCGGCGCGGGCGCGCTGGGGCTCTTCCTCGGCGCGGGTGGGGTGGGCGCGCTGCTGGGCGCGGTGACCGCCCGGCCGCTGGCCGGCCGGATCGGGCACGGGGCGGCGCTGTGGCTGCCGGGAGTGGTGGTGGCGCCGGCCGGCGCGCTGGTGGCGCTGGTCGACACCGGGGCGTGGCTGTGGCTGGCCGGGTTCGGCTGGCTAGCGCTGGCGTGGCGGACCGGGATCGGCAACGTGATCGGCGTGAGCCTGCGGCAACGGGTCACCCCGGACCCGCTGCTGGGCCGGATGAACGCCACCTTCCGGTTCCTGCTCACCGGCGCGATCGCGGTCGGCGCCGGGCTGGCCGGTCTGCTCGGCCAGTACGCGGGTGCGCGCACTTCGCTCTGGGTCGGCGCGGTCGGCGCGGCGCTGACCTGGCTGCCGCTGTACTGCTCGCCGGTGCGGCGCCTGGCCGACCCGGCCGCGCTGCCCGCCGCGGAAGGATGACCCGCCGACCATCCCACCATCCCGGCTCGGGGCGGCGACCACGCCTGTTACCTGGCTGTTGCCCGGCTGCGAAGCCGCTGTGGCACGGCGGCCGGACCGTCGAGCCACGGACCCTCCGGCCGGCGGGTCCGCAGTGGAGGGATGGAGACGGAGGATCCGATGAGACTGAGGAGAGCACTGGTGGCACTGACCGTCGTGCTCGGCGGGCTGGTCGCCGGCACGGGTGGGGCCGCGGCGAGCACACCGTACTGCGGGATCACCTGGGGCAGTACGGCCAAGGCGGGCGGCACGCTCAGCAGCGCCCCGTTGGTGCAGGTCCGCACCGGCCGGCACGACTGCTGGGACCGGGTGGTCTTCGAGTTCGCCGGCCCGGCGACTGGCTTCTCGGTCGCGTACGGGCAGACGTGGACCGAGGGACAGGGGCTGGCGCTGTCCCCGTACACGGCGGGCGGGGCGCTGCTGCGGGTATCCCTCAGGGCCCCGGCGTACGACGCGAACCATGTGGCCACCGTGCCGTACCGCACCGGCGAGCACGCCGCCAACGCGCTGGGCTACCGGACGCTGCGGGACGTGGTCTTCGGTGGCAGCTTCGAGGGCTACACCACCTTCGCCGTCGGCGTCCGGGCCCAGCTGCCGTACCGGGTCTTCGTGCTCAGCGGCCCGGGGACACACAGCCGGATCGTGCTCGACGTGGCCCACCAGTGGCAGCAGTGAACGCGGAGGTGATGAGGGCCGACAGGCCCTCATCACCGACCGTTGCGCCAAGTTCCCGCAGCGTCGCCCGGCGCTACGCTGAGCAGGTCATGGAGGGCCGCCTGCTCCTCGTCGAGGACGATGCCTCCATCCGGGAGGTCACCGCCCTCGGTCTGCGGCGGGCCGGGTTCCGGGTGGACACCGCGGCCGACGGTCGCACGGCCCTGGCCTGCTGGCGCGCCCAGCCGGTCGACCTGATCGTGCTCGACGTCATGCTGCCCGGACTGGACGGCCTCGAGGTCTGCCGAGAGATCCGGCGGACCAGCCCGGTGCCGATCCTCATGCTCACCGCCCGCACCGACACCATCGACGTCGTGGTCGGGCTGGAGTGCGGCGCCGACGACTACCTGCGTAAGCCCTTCGACGTCCCGGAGCTGGTCGCCCGGGTCCGCGCGGTGCTGCGCCGGGGGGCCGCCCCGGTCGAGGAGACCACCGTGACGGTCGGCCCCCTGGAGATCGACCCGGCGCGGTTCGTGGCCCGCAAGGCAGGGCAGGAGCTCACCCTGACCGCGACCGAGTTCCGGCTGCTGCTGGAGCTGGCCCGCCGGCCGGGGCAGGTGTTCACCCGCGAGCTGCTGCTCGACCGGGTCTGGGGCCACTCCTACCTCGGCGACTCCCGACTGGTGGACGTGGCGGTGCAGCGGCTGCGCGGCAAGGTCGAGGACGACCCGGGCCACCCGGTTCTGATCAGGACGGTCCGCGGGGCCGGCTACAAGCTGTCGACGGGGTGAGACTGCGATGGTGGCGGGCCGGGTGTCATCGGCGCGGCTGCGGCGCCGGCTCGTCGTCGCGTTCGTGCTCGTCGCCGGGGTCTCCGCCGGGGTCCTCGCCGGCGGCTCCTACCTGATGCTGCGGCAGGCCCGGTACGACGGGTCGCTGCAACGGGCGGCGGCCGACGCCCGCTACCAACTGGTGCTGGCGGGGCAGTTCCTGCCGCTGACCGACGCGCGCCGGGCGGACCTGCTGACCAGCTTCGAGAGCAGCGGACGCCACGTACTGCTGATCGCCGGCGATGCCCAGCCGTCGAACCCCCGCTTCGCTCCCGTACCGGACCGCGCGCTGCGGCAGGCGGTCGTCGCCGGGCAGCTCGGCTTCCAGCGCTCCCCCGAGGACACCGCGCCGCACCTGCTCGTGGTCGGCGGGCGGATCCCCGGCTCCACCGCCGAGCTGTACATGGTGACCGTCGAGGACGACCTCGTCGACAGCCTGCACCAGCTTCGCACCGCCCTGGCGGTCGGCTGGGCCACGGTGGTGCTGCTCGCCGCCGGGGTCGGCAACACCCTGGCCCGCCGCACCCTGGAGCCGGTCGGACGGGCCAGCCGGGCGGCCCGGGCCATCGCCGAAGGGCTGCTGGACACCCGACTGCCGGTGCACGGCCGGGACGAGTTCAGCGCCTGGGCCGCCTCGTTCAACGAGATGGCGGAGGCGCTGGAGACGAAGATCGAGGCGTTGTCCCGGGCGCAGGCCCGGGAGCGGCGGTTCACCGCCGACGTGGCGCACGAGCTGCGGACGCCGGTCACCGCGCTGGTGGCCGCCGCGTCGCTACTCGCCGACCAGCTGGACACGCTGCCCGCCGACGCACGCCGGGCCGCCGAACTCCTCGTCACCGACGTGGTCCGGTTGCGCCGGCTGGTCGAGGAGCTGATGGAGATCTCCCGACTCGACGCCGGGCAGGAGGTCCTCGCCGTCCGGCCGGTGGACGTACCGGCCCTGCTGCGCTCCGTCGTCGACGCCCGCGGCTGGACCGACCGGGTGGCCGTCATGGGCGACCCGGTCCGCGTGAACACCGATCCCCGCCGGCTGGAACGAGTGCTGGCCAACCTGGTGAGCAACGCGGTGGAGCACGGCGGCGGCGAGATCCGGGCGGTGGTGCGGCACGACAACCCGGTGGTGACGGTCACCGTCACCGACCAGGGGCGGGGCATCCCCGCCGAGCATCTCTCCCACCTGTTCGATCGCTTCTACAAGGCCGACCCGTCTCGCACCGGAGCGGGCAGCGGGCTCGGGCTCGCCATCGCCCGGGAGAACGCCCGACTGCTCGGCGCCCACCTGTGCGTGCACAGCGAGCCCGGCGTCGGCACCGAGTTCCGGCTGGAGCTGGCCGCCAACGGCGACCTCGCCGGGAAGGAGTCTGCCCCGTGAGACGACTGCTCGCCGTCGTCGCCGCCGCCCTGGTGGCCACCGGCTGCGCGGACGCCCGGTCCGGCACGCTCGGTCCGGCGCCGACCGCCGTACCCCCAGCCGAACACCCCGTCGTGCCGACGACCACGGCGCCGCCGCCGGCCACGGGCATGCCGTCGCCACGACCGTCCCAGGTGCCGGCGACCCCGACCACCCGACCCACCGACCCCGCACCAACCGGCACCATCATCCTGCAGCTGTGGTTCGTCTCGGCGGGGAGGATCGTGCCGGCCCGGCGCACCCGGCCGGCCACCGTCGCGACCTCCCGGCTGGCCCTCACGGAACTCGTCGCCGGGCCGTCGCCCGCCGAGGCCGCGGCCGGCCTGGTCACCCTGCTGACGAGCGGCACGCAGGTCGTCCGCATCGCCGACGGCCTGGCGGTGATCAGTCCGCCGCCGGAGTTCTCCGCCGGCGAGCCGGAGACACAACGGCTCCGTCAGGCGCAGGTGGTCTACACGCTCACCCAGTTCCCCACCGTGCGTCGGGTCGCCTTCGGCCCCGGCGACCAGTCCGTGTCTCGGGCCGACTACACCGATCTGCTGCCGGCGATCGTGGTGACCGCACCCGCGATCGGCCAGCGGATCACCAGCCCGGTCACGGTCGTCGGCACCGCCCAGGTGTTCGAGGCGACGGTCAGCATCCGCATCCTCGACAGCGCCGGCCGGGAGATCGGCACCGCCTTCACCACCGCCAGCTGCGGCACCGGCTGCCGGGGCGACTACCGCGCGACCGTCGGCTACCGGGCCGCCACCACCCAGTCCGGCACCATCGAGGTGTACGAGGTGTCGCCGCGCGACGGTTCCCGGATCAACGTCGTCGCGGTCCCCGTCACCCTCGCCGCCGGCCGATGAGATCCCGGTCACTGCCACTGGCCCGTGAGCAGCGGGTTGGCCGGTTGCTCCGCCCGCCCGATCCGCAGCTCCTCGAAGATCGTGCTCCGGGCCGCCCGCTCGACCTCGGCGTCCAGGTCGATCCCGAGCTCCGCAGAGGCGTCGTGCGCGGCCCCGATGAGGACCAGCTCCACGCCGCCATGGTCGAGGAACCGGGACGGATCGAGTGGCGCGAAGCGCCGGCCGTGGAAACGCTCCTGCAGGTCAGCGGGGAGCTTCGCCTTACCCGGGCCCGGCAGACCGACGCCGGGCGGCGACGGCGCCTGCGGATTCTTCACCGTGACGATGTAGCTCGCCTCCGGTTCGATCTCGAGCTCCTGCTGCGGCGGCCCGGGACGACCCGGCAGCTCCAGCTGGTACGCCAGGTGCGTGTGGTCGTCGTGCCGGGCGATGCAGTACGCCCCCTCCGCCGTGGGACGGGCGGGCGGCTGGAACCGCTCACCACGGGTCTTCGTCCCGTACAGGTGCGGTCGGAGCGCGTCGTAGAGCTCCTCCGGCCGGCTCACCACCGCGTCGACGAACGCCCAGAAGCGGTCGTGCTCGTCGATCTCCGGCAGCCGCTTGCGGCCCACGACGAGCAGCCGCAACCGCCGCCGTCCGCGCCACGGGTGCAGCACCACCAGCAGCCGCTGCACCTCACTCAGCGATGCCACGTGCTCCTCGCCCACTCGGGGGCGGTAGAGGAAGTAGATGTCCCCGTCCTCGAGCACCTCGCTCACGTCGCGGCTGCTCTCCTACCGGCTCCCATCGGACGCCTCGTAGATCCAGGCCTCGGCGCCGCCCTCAGGCGCGCGCTCCGCCCGGCGATACTCGAAGGTCTCCGCGGCCTCGTGCGGTCCGTGGAGCTTCAACTGGTACGCCTTCGGCGGGTCGTCCGGATCCGGCACGTCCCAGCCCACGGTCTGCCCGTCGTACGGCCCGCCACGCAGGCGCAGGTTCACCTTGGCCACACCTCGACGGTAGCGAAATCCGGTGCCCGGGGGGGCAGAAGTCGCATTCTTCGGCCGCTGCGTGACCTCGCGGCTCCTCGACGTTCCGACGCTCAGCCGATCTCCATCAGGTCGACGACGTGCTCGGCGATTGCGAGGCTCGACGTCGCGGCGGGTGACGGCGCGTTTCGGACCGTGGTGACGCCGTCCTCGTGGCTGAGGCGGAAGTCGTCGACCAGAGATCCGTCCCGGTCCACGGCCTGGGCGCGGACGCCGGCGCCGGCGCGCCGCACGTCGGCGACCCCGATGTCCGGCACGTAGCGGCTGGCCGCGCGCATGTACGCCTTGACCGAGAGGCTGCCTCGCAGCTCCGTCACACCGGTGCGCCAGTGGGTGCGGGCCATCCGCCAGAACCCCGGCCAGGTGACCATGCCGCGCAGGTCGTCCAGCGACACCTGGCTGCGGCGGTAGCCCTCCCGGGCAAGGGCCAGGACGGCGTTGGGACCGACCTCGAGCTCGCCGGACACCCGGCGGGTGAAGTGCACCCCGAGGAACGGGTAACGCGGGTCGGGCACCGGATAGATCATCCCGCGGACCAGGTCCCGCTTGGCCGGGACGACGCTCAGGTATTCCCCGCGGAAGGGCACGATCCGCGGCCCGTCGGCGCCGTCCCCCAGCCGCGACACCCGGTCGGTCTGCAGACCGGCGCATACGACGAGCCGGTCCACGCGGCGCCGACCCGCAGAGGTCTCGACGTCGATGCCCCCGACCCGGCGGCGTATCCCGGTGACGGCGGTCGACCGGAGCACGCGGCCGCCGGCCGCCGCGATGTCGTCGGCGAACTCGGCGGCCACGGCGACGTAGTGGGTGATCGCGGTCGCCGGGGAGTGCAACGCGACCAGCCCGGCCGCGTACGGCTCGATCTCGGTGATGCCCGCGCCCTCGACCCGCCGCAGTCCCGGTACGCCGTTGCGCCGGGCGGTCGCCTCGAGGGCGTCGAAGCGGGCCATCTCCGCGCCGTCGACCGCCACCACGAGCTTGCCGCACTCGACGTACGGCAACCCACGCTCCGCGCAGTACTCGCGCAGCATCGCGCGGCCGCGCGAGCACAGCTCGGCCTTCAGGCTGCCGGGCTTGTAGTAGATGCCGGCGTGTACGACACCGGAGTTGCGCCCGGTCTGGTGGGCGCCCAGCCGGTCCTCTTTCTCGAACACGACGACTCGCGCGTCCGGGTAGCGCCGGCTCAGCTCACGCCCGACCGCGAGTCCCGCGATCCCGCCGCCGACGATTCCGATGGCCTGCTCGCCCACTGTCCACCTCAGTTCGTCGGGTGCTCAGCGGTCGAT
>JBARAE010000909.1:0-3781 GCA_049791715.1 Micromonospora sp. | reverse complement strand
ACGGCAGCCGGCGCGAGCGGGGCGGCCCCCGACGGCTCCGCAAGAGCGGGCCGGGCCGGCGACCCGACGACGACGTCGCCGACGAAGCCGTCGAGGAGGAGGTCGAGCCCGTCCCGGTACGCCGGCCGCTGGCGCTCACCGTCGCCGGCTTCGCCGCGCTGCTCGGCGTCGGCCTGGTGTTCGGCGCGCAGACCGCCGGGCCGGGGCACCGGCTGCCGTTCGCGATCGTCATCTTCGGCGTCCAGTTGCTCTTCGTCCTCGCCTGGACGATGGCCATGCGACCGCCCGCGCTGCTGCTGGTCGCCCTGGTCAGCGCCGGTGTCGCGGCCGCGGCCGACGCCGCCGCGGTGCAGTCCGAGATCGCCGCACTCGCTCCGCTCGGGTACGTGGCCGCCGGCGGCTTCCTCCTCGGCGTGCTCGGCCAGCTCGTCCGCCGGGTCGACCGGGTCCGGGTGACCGACTCACTCGGCAGCACCCTGCTCATCGTGGTGGGTGTCGTCGCGTTCGGGACGCTGATCGTGCTCAGCCGCATCCCGGCCGGCACCCAGGCGATCACCGTCTGCCTGACCGCCACCGGCGTGGCGCTCACCGTGGCCCGGCTGACCGACGCGGTGGCGCCCTGGCCGCGGCTCGCCCCGCAGGTGCCACGAGGTGCGGCGGGCGTCGTCGTCGGCGCGATGGTCGGCACGCTCACCAGCGCGGTCCTCGGCAGCTACCTGGTCGGCTTCACCCCGACCAGCGCCGCGCTGATCGGGCTGGTCACCGCGGCCACCGCCGTGCTGGCCGATCTGGCCGTCGGGTACGCCGAGGCGGGCCGGCTGATGGCGGGCGAGCCGCCGACCATGTGGATCGCCCGGCACATGCAGGGACCGCTGGGCGGCTTCGCCCTCGCCGCGCCGGCCGCGTACGTCATGAGCGTGGTGTTCCTCTGAGCCTGCGATTGAGAAAACCGCCCATCGGGTAGTACCGGTGCGCCGCCAGGCGGCAACCGGCAGCGGACACAGGAGGCGTGGTGGCAGAGGCGTACCCGGAGTACGAGGAACGGCCCCGGCGACGCGGGGGCAAGGTGCTCATCTCGCTCATCGTCCTGCTGCTGGTCCTGGCCGGGCTGCTGGTCGTCGCCGACCGGGTGGCGGCCGGGGTGGCGGAGCGGGCCATCACCGACCGGGTCGAGCAGCAGGTCGCCAAGCAGAACGCGCAGTCCGCCAAGCCGGACGTGAAGGTGGGCGGCTTCCCGTTCCTCACCCAGGTGCTCGCCGGCAACTACGAGCACATCTCGATCGTGCTGAAGGACGTGCAGGGCCCGGTGCAGGGCGACACCGTCAGCGTGCCGCAACTCGACGTCGACGCCCGCAACGTCAAGGCCTCGCTGGACACGCTCCGGTCCGGGCAGGGCGACGTCATCGCAAAGACGGTCGACGGCAAGGGCACGATCACCTACGACAGCCTCGCCAAACTGCTCGACCGGCCCGGGCTCACCCTCGGCGAGCGGGACGGCAAGTTGGCCGTCACCGCCCCCGTCGACATCCTCGGCGTCAAGCTCACCGTCAACGGCACCGCGGACGTGACCGTTGCCGGCAACAAGGTGGCCCTGCGCTTCAACGATCTCAACGCCGAAGGCCTGCCGAACCTCCCGCTGGCGAAGACGCTGCTGGCCAACTACGCCAAGGGCATCTCCGTCGACGTGCCCCTGCCGGAGCTGCCGTTCCAGCTCAACGTGCGAAAGGTCGAGCCGCGCCCGGACGGGCTGTGGGTCACCGCGGACGCCAAGAACGTACCCATCAACTCGGCCGGCTGACCGGCCCGTCGTCCCTGCTCACGGCCCGGCCACCGGCCGGGCCGTCGGCATTCTCCCGGCGGCTGCGGCGTCCCGGATGCTGGTCGGTCCGGTGGCGCCCGGAAGGTCGGCTGGTAGGCTCCCTCCCCATGGGGACGCTCCTCACCAAACGGCGCGCGGTCGACCTGTGCCGCGTGGCCACCTGCCTGTGTCGCCCCGTCATCTGACGGCGGGGCTGTCCTCGGCCGCCCAGCGGCCACCGCACGCAGGGTCCGCGTACCCTCCGGTGCTTCCCTGATCGCCCGGCAGCGGCGCCGTCGCACAAACCCGTGATCCGTTCCTAGCTCTGGGTCCCGCGCGTGGTGCGACAATCATCGGCTTCGATTTCCGCGCGCTGGCTCACCCTCCATCCTCACCAGGGAGTGATCTGATGAGTCGCGACACCGCACTCGTCTCGGCCGAATGGGCCGAGAAGAACATCGACGCCCCGGGCGTCGTCTTCGTCGAGGTCGACGAGGACACCTCGGCCTACGACACCGGCCACATCGCCGGCGCCATCAAGCTCGACTGGCGGACAGACCTCCAGGACCCGGTCCGCCGGGACTTCGTCAACAAGGCCCAGTTCGAGGCGCTGCTCTCCGAGCGGGGCATCGCCGGCGACGACACCGTGATCCTCTACGGCGGCAACAACAACTGGTTCGCCGCGTACGCGTACTGGTACTTCAAGCTCTACGGCCACCGCGACGTGAAGCTGCTCGACGGCGGCCGCAAGAAGTGGGAGCTGGACGCCCGTCCGCTGGTCACCGACAAGGTGGAGCGCCCGAGGACGCAGTACGTCGCGCAGGAGCCGGACAGCTCGATCCGCGCGTTCCGCGACGAGGTCGTGGCCGCCATCGGCACCAAGAACCTGGTCGACGTGCGCAGCCCCGACGAGTACGCCGGCCGGCTGCTCGCCCCCGCCCACCTGCCGCAGGAGCAGGCGCAGCGGGCCGGTCACGTGCCCACCGCGATCAGCGTCCCGTGGTCCAAGTCGGCCAACGAGGACGGCACCTTCAAGTCCGACGACGAGCTGCGCAAGATCTACGCCGACGCCGGGCTGGACGACGGCAGGGAGACCATCGCGTACTGCCGCATCGGCGAGCGCTCCTCGCACACCTGGTTCGTGCTGCAGGAGCTGCTCGGTCACCGCAACGTGAAGAACTACGACGGATCCTGGACCGAGTACGGCTCGCTGGTCGGCGTGCCGGTGGCGCTCGGCGACACTCCCGGCGAAGCCGGGTCGAACAGCTCTGTCGGGGAGGCCTGATTCTCGTGACTGCTCCTGTCGCTTCTACCGCCGCCGGTTGCGCCGCTCCCGACCAGGCCGCGCCGCTGCCGGCCAGCCTGGACCTGGAGAAGGAAACCGTCATCACCGGCGTCGTCCGCTCCGAGGCGGGCGAGGTCGTGCCGGGCGCGTACGTCCGGCTGCTCGACTCCACCGGTGAGTTCACCGCCGAGGTGGTGACCTCCCCGGCCGGCCAGTTCCGGTTCTTCGCCGCGCCGGGCAACTGGACCCTGCGGGCGCTCTCCCGGCACGGCAACGGCGACACCGCCGTGGCCGCCGCCCGCGGGATCAACGAGGTCACCGTCACGGTGGCCGCCTGACCCACGCTCTGATCGGTACGGTGGCCCGTCGTCCCTCCGGGGACGGCGGGCCACCTGCTGTGTCGGGCTCCCCTCGAAGGGACGAGACGTGGCGACGCGGCGCCGGGGGTGCCGCCACCACGTGACACGATGGCGCGGTGAGTGGTGCTGTCCACCCGGGGTACGCCCCGCCGACCGGTCCCGACCAGCCCGCGCCGCGCCGGCGGTGGTTGCGCTGGCTGCTGGCCGCCACCGTCGCCTGGGCGCTCCTGCTCGCGGTGCTCACCTGGTTCTCCGTACACGACGACCCGCCGACGGTGCGCGAGCAGCGGACGCTGGCCGAGGCCGGGCCGGTGGTCGACCGCGCGGTCGGCGAACTGC
>JBARAE010000908.1:0-1876 GCA_049791715.1 Micromonospora sp. | reverse complement strand
GGGCGGCACCCGACCCGGCCGGCGGCTGCCCGGCCTGCGCGCTAGCCCGGCAGGCCGACCTGCTGGCCGGCTGGGGCGACCACGCCGAGGCCCTCGACGTGCTGCGGCCCCTGCTCGACGGCGAGGTCCGCTGCACCGACCAGCCGGAACGGGCGCTCACCGCGGCGCTGCTGTCGTGGCTGCGCACGGACGAGGCCGGGCGCGCCGGACGGGCACACCTGCGGGCGTACCGCCGACACCGGCGGGAACGGGCCGCCTTCCCCCAGCTCGCCACGCACCTGCGGTTCTGCGCGCTGGCCGGGCACCTGGACCGGGGGCTGGACATCCTCGCCGAGCAGCTCCCCCGGCTGGACCACCCGTACGACGACCTGTCCGCGCTGGAGTTCGCCGCCGCCGGCGCGCTGCTCTGCGGGCTGGCGGCCGAGGCCGGCGAGGGTGGGCGGCGGATCCACCGGCCCGGGCACGATTCCCGCCCGGCGGCCGAGGTCGACGTGGCGACGCTCGGCGCGTACCTGCTCGCGCTGGCCACCGAGCTGGCCGGCAGCTTCGACGCCCGCAACGGCACCGGCCACCAGTCCGGCCGGATCGCCTCCTGGCTCGCCGAACGCCCGGTGCCCGGGTCGACGCCGCTGCCCGCCGAGGACGCACCCGACGAGTGGCCGGACGGTCCGCCTGCCGAGTCCGCGCCGGCCGAGGACGAGCCCGTACCGCTGAACCTGTCCATGGTGACCGCCGCGCTGGACCGGCGGGGCGACGAGTACGCGGTGGAGCCCGACGGCACGGTGGTCGGCCGCTGGGGCGACGCGCTGATCCAGTTCCGCCTGCTCGGACGGCACGGGGAGGTCCTGCACGGCCGGGTCGTGGCCACCCGACGGCTGCCGGCCGACCGGCTCGCCGAGGCGTACGCCTTCTGCAACGCCTGGAACCACGACCGGCTGCTGCCCGCCGCGTACGTCCACGACCCCGGTGACGGGGCGCTGGTGCTCGCCGCCGACGTCACCACGGACCTGGCGTACGGGGTTGCCCCGGTGCAGCTCGACGTGCTCGTCGCCTCGACCGTCAGCACCGGCGTCGCGTACGCCGAGGCGGTGGCCGCCCTGCGCTGACCGGCCGTGGGGCTAGCATCCCCGGGTGTTCGTGGTGACCCTGACCTACCTGACCGACCTGGACCGCGTCGACGACGCGCTGCCGGACCACCTGACCTGGCTCGACCGCCAGTACGCCGACGGCGTCTTCCTCGCCTCCGGCCGCCGGGTGCCGCGTACCGGCGGCGTGATCCTGGCCGCCGACGTGGACCGCGCGGAGCTGGATGCGCGGTTGGCCACCGATCCGTTCGCCGAACGCGGCTTCGCCGGGTACGAGGTGACCGAGTTCGTGCCCAGCCGGGTCGCCGACGGCCTCGAGCGGATGCGCGAGGGCTGACCCCGCACGTGGCGCGGCCCCGCCCACCGGGCGGTGGTGGACGAGGCCGCGGTCCCGGGGGCCGGCGCGAGCGGGTCGTCAGCCGGCGGTGAACGCCAACGTGTACGCGCCCGCGCCGTCCAGCCCGACCACCCGGTAGCGATAGACGCCGGCCGGGGTGTCGGCGGTCAGCCGGGCCACCCCGTCGGAGGTGTCCGCGCTGGCCACGGTGCGGAACGCGGCGCCGGTGAGGCGCTGAAGTTCCAGCCCGACCAGGACCCCCTCCGGCGCGGCCAGGCACGCCTCCTGGCTGCCGTCGTCGACCCGGAACGCGCGACCGTCCGGCTGGATCTGCGCCCGGCCCGCGGCGATCCGCCCCGGGCGGCTGACCTGACCGGTGCAGTCAGACTGGTCACCGGCGGGCGGGGTGGCGGGGGCGGGGGTGGCCGGCGGCGCGGTCCCTTCGGTGGGCGGG
>JBARAE010000907.1:0-4923 GCA_049791715.1 Micromonospora sp. | reverse complement strand
GCCGCCGCCAGCGGCTGGCCGCCGCCGTACCCGCCGGTCGGCCCGCTGGTCCGCCGGCGGCTCTGGGCCGAGGCGGTGACCGACCGGCTGGTCTCGGCCGCCTTCCGGGCGCTCGCCCCCGGCGAGGCCGCGGAACTGCTCGACCTGCTCACCGCCGCCCGCCTGCACCTGCGCCGACCCGCCCGGCCCGCGGAATAAATCAGCGGCGGGACTCGTAGGGGCCTGCCAGGATCTCGGGCGTGACGCTTCCCGCCGGCTGGACCGCCCGCCGACCCACCCTGGACGACGTACCGGCGATCCTGAAGGTGGTGCACGCCGCCGACACCTTCGCCGTCGGGTACCCGGACTTCGACGCCGAGGACGTCCGGGAGGCGCTGACCGCCCCGTTCGTCGACCCGGGCCGGGACTCCTGGGTGGTCACCGACCCGGACGGCGTGGTGGTCGCCTGGACGATCCTCAGCAACCCGACCGGGGTGGGCCGCGAGTTCGTCGAGGTCTACGTCGACCCCGAGCGGGGCGAGGCGCTCCGCGCCCCGCTGCTCGCCCGGCAGCTCGACCGGGTCGCCGAGCGGGCGGCCGAACGCGGGCTCCCCGCGCTGACCGTGCGCACCGCCGTCTTCGCCCCGGAGACCCGCTGGGCGGCGGAACTGGTCGAGGCGGGCTTCACCCGGGTCAAGCGGTACGTGCGGATGACCCGGACGCTCACCGACCTGCCCGCCGAGCCGCCGACCGCGCCCGGGGTGACCGTCCGGACGCTGCGCCCCGACGACGAGGCGGACCTGCGGGAGTTCCACCGGATCTTCGACACCGCGTTCCGCGACACGCCGGACTACGAGCCGGTCGGCTTCGACCGGTGGCGGGAGGCGCTCCCGTCGTCCGGCAAGGTCTGGGACGAGTGGTTCGTCGCCGAGGTCGACGGGCAGCCGGCCGGCGCCCTCCAGTCCTCGGACCAGGCGCTGGAGCAGGAGATGGGCTGGGTGAAGACCCTCTCGGTGCTCCCGGCGTACCGGCGACGTGGGGTGGGTGCGGCGCTGCTGCGCCGCGCCTTCGCGGTCTACGCGGCGAAGGGCCGCACCTCGGCCGGCCTGGGCGTCGACCTGGCCAACCCGACCGTCCCGGTCACCCTCTACCGCTCGGTGGGCCTGCGCGAGGTGCGCTGGACCGACATGTACGAGCGGAGCGTCACCGCCGCTGTGTCATAGGCGACGCGGTCCGGGGTCGACGGGGGGCCGGCGAGCCCGCCGGAGCACACTGGTGGCGTGGGATACGCGCTACGCCGACGCGGTGCCGGTGGGGCGGGACCGCAGCTCGGAGACGTAGTCGTCCGGCGCGCCCGCCTTCTCCGCCGCGTTCGCGATTTCCGACAGGTACCACGAGGTCGGCAGGCCGCCCTCGTACCCGTCGAAGACGTACACCCAGGCGGTCACGTCGCCGTCCAGCGTCGAGACGCGGACGGTGAGTTTGCGGTACGTCCCGGCGGTCACGCCCTCGATCTCGTCGAGCTGCGCGGCGTCGTACGGGTGGATGTCGTAGAGCGCCACGAAGACCCGGTCACCCGGGGACTCGACCACGGTGCTGACCGAGCCCTCCCAGCCGATGACGTCCTCGCCCGCGAAGGTGAGCCGCCACCCCTCCAGCCAGCCGGTACCCACCATGGGCGAATGCGGACAGTAGGCGCGCATCCGGGCGGGGTCCAGGTTTGAGCCGTAAGCGGCGTAATGACGCACGGCGACGACGATAGCCCGGCCGAGGGGTGGGGGAGAATACGACGGTGCGTGTCGAGCGCGATGGGGAGAAGAAAGTCACTGTGAGCACTGACGAGGGGCGAGCGCTGTGAGCCAGATCGTGATCATCGGCGGAGGGCCGGCCGGGTATGAGGCGGCGCTGGTCGCCGCCCAGCTGGACGCTGATGTGACCGTGGTCGAGGCCGAGGGGGCCGGTGGTGCCTGCGTGCTCTCCGACTGCGTCCCGTCGAAGACCTTCATCGCCAGCTCGGAGGTGGTCACCGGGTACCGGGACACCGAGGAGTTCGGGGTGCACTCGGACGGGCTGGAGGCGGTCACCGTCGACGCTCGGGCGGTGCACGAGCGCGTCAAGCGGCTCGCCCTGGCCCAGTCCGCCGACATCCACGCCAAGCTCGTCAAGGCCGGGGTGGAGTTCGTGGCCGGGACCGCCCGGCTCGGCGAGGACACGCTCGGTCACACCCACCGGGTGAACGTGACCCCGCTCGACGGGGGCGACGAGTACTCGATCGCCGCGTCGACCGTGCTGATCGCCACCGGCGCGACCCCCCGCCAGCTCCCGACCGCCGTACCGGACGGGGAGCGCATCCTGACCTGGCGTCAGGTGTACGACCTGCCTGAACTGCCCGAGCACCTGATCGTCGTCGGCTCCGGCGTGACCGGCGCCGAGTTCGCCAGCGCGTACCTGGCGATGGGCGTCGACGTCACCCTGGTCTCCAGCCGGGACCGGGTGATGCCGCACGAGGACCCCGACGCGGCGATGGCCATCGAGCGGGTCTTCCGCAGCCGGGGCATGACCATCCTGAACAACTCCCGGGCCGAGGCGGTCCGCCGGATCGGCGACGGGGTCGAGGTGGTGCTCGCCGACGGTCAGATCGTGGTCGGCTCGCACGCGCTGATCGCGGTCGGCTCGATCCCCAACACCGCCAACCTGGGCCTCGCCGAGTACGGCGTCCAGCTCGCCCGGGGCGGCTACGTCACGGTCGACCGGGTGTCCCGCACCAACGTCCCCGGCGTCTACGCCGCCGGTGACTGCACCGGGGTGCTGCCGCTGGCCAGCGTCGCCGCGATGCAGGGCCGGATCGCGATGTGGCACGCGCTCGGCGAGGCGGTCCGGCCGCTGCGGCTGCGTACCGTCGCGGCGAACGTCTTCACCGACCCGGAACTGGCCACCGTCGGCGTCTCCCAGAACGAGGTGGACGCCGGCAAGGTACCGGCCCGCCAGGTGATGCTGCCGCTGTCCGGCAACGCCCGCGCGAAGATGGCGGACCTCGCCGACGGCTTCGTCAAGCTCTTCTGCCGACCGGCCAGCGGCCAGGTGATCGGCGGTGTGGTGGTGGCGCCGAAGGCCAGCGAGCTGATCCTGCCGATCACCATGGCGGTGGAGAACAACCTCACGGTCAACGAGCTCGCCCAGACCATCACCATCTACCCGTCCCTGTCCGGCTCCATCACCGAGGCCGCCCGCCAGCTCATGCTCCACGAACTGGAGTGACCCATCGCCGGGCCGGCGTCGCGTCAGGGCCGCGGCGGCCACTGTGAGGAGGGCGACCTCCGCGAGGATGAGCAGGCGTTCGGCGAGGCCGAGCAGCACGCGGTCGCCGGGGTACGCCGACCAGACCATCGCGCCGGCCAGCAGCAGGCTGGTCAGGGCGAGGGTACGAAGCCAGGAGGCGGTGCGTCCGTCGAGGCGCCGGGCGAGCAGCCAGCCGGCGATCGGTAGGGCGAGGAAGGCGACCACCGAGGCGTACCGGTGCAGGTAGGCCGCGGCGTCCATGGGCAGGCCGGGCTCGTTGGTCGGCACCAGCGCGGCGACCAGCAGGCCGGCCGTCCACGCCGCCAGCAGGATCTCCGTGAGTCGACCGCTCGCCGGTCGTCCCGGACGGGTCGGAGACCCGGAGCGGACCGGGTCGGGCGGCACCGCAGCGTCCGGCCGGCGCAGGGCTGGGATCAGGACGGCGGTGGCAGCGGCGAGCACCGCCATGGCCGCGTCGATGACGCCGCCCCGGTCGGAGACGGCGAAGTCGCTGATCGTCAGCGACCACGGATCCAGGTCGTCGTTCACCGACAGGTGACCGATGACGGTGAGCACCGCCGCCAGGACGATCCCACCGAGGGCCAGCAGGCCGCAGTTCCGGCTGGAAGACATGCCTCAGCCTGTCGCCGCCGGCACCCGAAGCGGATCGGGGACCGCCACCGACTTCGATCCCGGGGAGCACCCCTAGAGATCCCCGATTCGGGTGCAGTTGTTGTTGCCGGGGCGACAACAACTGCACCCGGTCCCGCTCCGTGTCAGTCGACGGAGACCTCGGCGCGGGTGTGACGGGCGCTGATCAGCGTCATCGCCCAGCCGGCCGCCGCGAAGCCCGCTGCCGCGGCCACCGCGATCACCGCCAGCCGCCACGCCGACTGGGTCAGCGCGGTCCCGCCCAGGTGCCCGACCAGCGCCCCGTACGTCGCCCAGCCGGCCGCCGCGGCCGCCTCGTACATCAGGAACAGCCGGTACGGGTAGCGGCTGCGCCCGGCGGAGAAGCAGGCGGCCATCCGGCCTCCGGGGACGAACCGGCAGAGCAGGATCACCAGGGGACCCGGCTCGCGCAGTCCCCGCGTCACCCGGCCGGCGACCCGGCGGGCCCGCCCCGGCACGGCATGCCGCGCCTCCCGGCGGTCCGGGGCACCCCGCCCGAGCAGGTAGCAGGCCAGGTCACCGGCGAAGACGCCGAGCGCGCCCACCGCGATCGTGAGCGGCAGGCTCAACCCGCCGTAGACGGTCAGCGCCCCGCTGGTGATCATGACGACCTGGGTCGGGATGACCGGTACGAAGGCGTCGGCGACCAGCAGTCCGAGCAGGGCGACGTACGCCCACGTCGGTGACGCGACGTCAGTGATGAGTTCGGCCACGACCGCCACCTCGCCCCCCGATTGCCTGCCCCGAGCCTGACGGCGTGTCCGCCGTCACCGGGGAAGGGCCTGGCTCGTGGTGACCGCGCACACCGCAGGGCCACCCGATGACAACGACGCGACGCTGCCGAATGTGACGGGACGCGACCGTGGCGTGTGACACCGGCACGGGCGGCGGATGGCCGACCGTCGGCGTACCGTTGTCGATGTGCGGCCTCACGGACGTCGGGTCCCCCGTTCTCGACGACCGGGCCGCCGCGGGTCGCCGGCAGGTCCCGTG
>JBARAE010000906.1:0-4251 GCA_049791715.1 Micromonospora sp. | reverse complement strand
GGGCGGCCGAGTGTCGGCGGCGACACCGGCGGCGGCGCGGCGGGGCTGGTCAGGGGTGACGGATGACATCGGCTCTACTCTGGCATGCCGCGCGGGCGGCGGCAGTCCGATACCGCCCCGCGACGGCGGCGAGTTCCGTGATCCACCGGCTGACCCCGCCCGTTCCGGTTTAGCCTCGGCCCAGGACGCGACTTCTGTCGCGGCACCGACCGCTCGGAGGAAGCCGTGAACGCTCCATATCCGCCGCCCCCACCGCCACCGGCCGCCGGCCGGGACCGCACCACGCTCTGGGGTGTCCTGGGGATCGTCCTCGGCCTGATCTGCTGCGGCATCCTGGGCATCATCTTCGGCTACCTGTCGATCCGGGACGCGAAGCGGTTCGGCAACTCGCCGGTGCTCGGGTACGTGGCCATCGCGCTCGGCGTGATCAACATCATCGGCAACGCGATCTGGCGGGCCAGCGGACACGGCATGTACTACTGGAACAGGTGAGGGGGCCGACCGGCACCGGTCGACCCCCTCGGCACGTCACGGTCCGGCTCAGCCGGCGGACATGATCTCCCGCATCAGCTTGGCGGTCTCGGTCGGGGTCTTGCCGACCTTGACGCCGACGGCCTCCAGCGCCTCCTTCTTCGCCTCGGCGGTGCCCGCCGAGCCGGAGATGATCGCGCCGGCGTGGCCCATCGTCTTGCCGGGCGGCGCGGTGAAGCCGGCGATGTAGCCGACCACCGGCTTGGTGACGTTGGCCTTGATGAACTCGGCGGCCCGCTCCTCGGCGTCGCCGCCGATCTCACCGATCATCACGATCGCGTCGGTGTCCGGGTCGGCCTCGAACGCGGCCAGGGCGTCGATGTGGGTGGTCCCGATGATCGGGTCACCGCCGATGCCCACGCAGGTGGAGAAGCCGATGTCGCGCAGCTCGTACATCATCTGGTAGGTCAGCGTGCCGCTCTTGCTGACCAGGCCGATCCGACCGGTGCCGGTGATGTCGGCCGGGATGATGCCAGCGTTGGAGGCGCCCGGCGAGGCGATACCGGGGCAGTTGGGCCCGATGATCCGGGTCCGCTCGCCCTTCTCCACGTTGTACGCCCAGAACGCGGCGGTGTCGTGCACCGGCACGCCCTCGGTGATCACCACGGCCAGGTCGATGCCGGCGTCGATCGCCTCGACGACCGCCGCCTTGGTGAACTGCGGCGGCACGAAGATGACCGTGACGTCGGCCCCGGTCTCCTTCATCGCGTCCGCGACGGAGGCGAAGACCGGCAGCTCGGTGCCGTCGAAGTCGACCGTCTGGCCCGCCTTGCGCGGGTTGACGCCGCCGACCACGTTGGTGCCGGCGGCGAGCATCCGCCGGGTGTGCTTGGAACCCTCGGAACCGGTCATCCCCTGCACGATGACCTTGGAGTCCTTGGTCAGCCAGATAGCCATGATCAGACCCCCGCAGCTGCCAGCTCGGCGGCCCGCTCGGCCGCGCCGTCCATGGTGTCCACCCGCTGGATCAGCGGGTTGTTCGCGCCGTCGAGGATCGCCCGACCGGCCTCGGCGTTGTTGCCGTCGAGGCGGACCACGAGCGGCTTGGTGACCTGCTCGCCCCGCTGCTCGAGCAGCTGCAGCGCCTGCACGATGCCGTTGGCGACCGCGTCGCAGGCGGTGATGCCGCCGAAGACGTTCACGAAGACGCTCTTCACCGAGGGGTCGGAAAGAACGATCTCCAGGCCGTTCGCCATCACCGCGGCGCTCGCGCCACCGCCGATGTCGAGGAAGTTCGCCGGCTTGACGCCGCCGTGCCGCTCACCCGCGTACGCCACCACGTCGAGGGTCGACATGACCAGGCCCGCGCCGTTGCCGATGATGCCGACCTCGCCGTCGAGCTTGACGTAGTTGAGGTCCTTCTCCTTGGCGGCCTGCTCCAGCGGGTCCACCGAGGCCTGGTCGACCAGGGCCTCGTGGTCCGGGTGCCGGAACGCGGCGTTCTCGTCCAGGGTGATCTTGGCGTCGAGCAGCAGCAGCTTGCCGTCGGCGTTCTTCGCCAGCGGGTTCACCTCGACCAGCGTGGCGTCCTCGGCGACGAACGCCTGCCACAGCTTGACCGCGATGTCGACGACCTGGTCGGCGACCTCGGCCGGGAAGTTGGCGGCGGTCACGATCTCGCGCGCCTTCGCCTCGTCCACGCCGGTGTTGGCGTCGATCGGGGCCTTGACCACCTTCTCCGGGGTCTCGGCGGCGACCTGCTCGATGTCCATGCCGCCCGCGACGCTGGCGATGCAGAGGAAGGTGCGGTTCGCCCGGTCGAGCAGGTACGAGAAGTAGTACTCCTCGGCCACGTCCGCGGTCACGGTGATCATGACCTTGTGGACCGTGTGACCCTTGATGTCCATGCCGAGGATGTCGGTGGCGCGGGCCACCGTCTCCTCCGCGCCCTCGGCCAGCTTCACGCCGCCGGCCTTGCCTCGGCCGCCGACCTTCACCTGCGCCTTGACGACCACCCGACCGCCGAGGCGTTCGGCGATCGCGCGGGCCTCCTCCGGGGTAGTGGCGACGCCGCCGGCGAGCACGGGCAACCCGTGCCGCTCGAACAGGTCCCGCCCCTGGTACTCGTACAGGTCCACGATTGCGCGTCCCGTCCCGTCTCCGCGGCGCGCCCTCGCGCCGCCACCAGCGTTGGAAAATCAGTTTGACGCCTGTCATCAGATGAGACAGGTCATTTGCCGCAGCCTAACGAGATGAGAACCAGGGGCAACCGAGCGGGTGCGGGGTGTGCGGTAATGCACAACGGCCGGCCGGCCGGCGCGGTCAGCCGACCCGGCAGCGGCCGGCCGAGTGCCGGAGGACCGCGTCCATGATCTCCTTCTCGGAGCGGTCGGCGAAGGTGAGCGTGGCGGTGAAGCCGGTACCGAAGAACGCCTGTTGCATTCCGGCGTCGAGCGCGGTGAAGGCGCCCAGGTCGCCCCCGGCGCGCGGGTCCCGCGCCGCCACGCAGAGCATCTTCTCCAGGCCCCAGCGTCGCCGGTAGATCCGGTCGACCGCCTCCCACGGCAGCCAGATGGCCTGGCCCCGGGTCGGGCGAGTCTTGATCCACAGGCCGGCCGGCCCGACGGCGAGCGCCGGGCCCCCGGACGAGACCAGCCAGAGCGGCAGACCGACGACCAGGGCGAACACCACCATGATCAGCGGGATGGCGAGGAGGATGCCGGCGCCGCCGTCCTCCGACGAGGCCGCCAGCCCGAGCGGGCAGGCCAGCACGAGGCCGATCACCAGGGTCAGGCCTCCGAGGGCCAGCGCCCGCTTACGCAGGCTGGGCCGCGCCACGAAGGGCTCGTCCTCCGGGATCCGCTTCGCCCGGCGCGCCACGGGCGGCTGCCAGGGCGGCGGGAGCTGTCCCGGTGCGCCGGGCGGCGGCCCCCCGATCGGGTACGCCTGCTGCGGCGGCGACCAACCGGGGCCCGTGCCGGTCTGCGGCGCCGGCCAACCGCCTCCCGGATACCCCTGCTGTGGCACCGGCGAGCCCGGACCGGCCCACGGCTGGGGCTGCTGCGGTGCCGACCAGCCGGAGCCGGGGCCCTGCCGCGGTGCCGACCAGCCACCGCCCGCGCCGGGTAGCGGCTGCTTCGGCCAGCCGGTCGCCGGCGGAGTCTGCGGCGTCGGCCAGACGTTTCCCGGCTGCCCGGGAGGCGACGCCTGCCCCCACCCGGCCGAGGGCGCGGGAGGCGGGGGCCAGCCGCGGTCCGGGGCGGCCGGGGGCCACCCGTCGGCAGGGTTCGAGGGCGGGTTCGGTGGCAGGGTCACGGCGGGCTCCGGCGGGTGGTCAACCGCGTGGCGCGGTGCTGGGCAGCCACAGGGTACGGCCCGGCAGGTCCCCGGGAGGCCCCGCAACAACGACCGCCTGGGCCGCCCGCGAGCCACCCCGGATCGGGTCACCGCCCGGCTTGCTCGGCTCCAGGTCGGCAACCTCGATCGTCTGCGCGGTGTGGAGGTTCTCCCCGGCGTGTCGCGGCCGGCGCGCGCAAACGATCATCACGGCCAGATCCGGGCAGCCGACCGAACTGGACAGGCCGGGGCCGCCGGAACAGCGCCCTGTCAGCCATCTGGGGGATGTTGTGGAAGATGCGTAACCCCGCCGTGGGGGCGTCGTTGAGTCTGATGTCGGAGCGCTGCTCAGCGCGACGATGAAACGGCCGATGCCCTGTCGGTCGAGGGGTGGCGGCGGGGCATCGTGCATAGAGGGGCCGGACGTGTGAGGGGTGCGTCCGG
>JBARAE010000905.1:0-5139 GCA_049791715.1 Micromonospora sp. | reverse complement strand
CGTGTACGGCGTGGAAGCCGACCCGGTGACCGCCGCGATGGCCGCGGCCAACGCGGCGGCGGCCGGACTGGCCGAGCTGTTCACCGTGGAGTGCGGCGACGCGACCACGTTCGACGTGAGCCGCGTGGACGGCGTCTTCTGCGACCCGGCGCGACGGAAGGCGGGCACGGGACGGCGGATCTTCGACCCGAACGCGTACTCCCCTCCGTGGGACTTCGTGACCGGGCTGGCCGAGCGGGTGCCGTACACCGTGGTGAAGGTGGCCCCGGGGTTGGACCACGCGCTGATCCCGGCGGGTGCCGAGGCGGAGTGGGTGAGTGTGGACGGCGACCTGGTGGAGGCGGCCCTCTGGTGCGGGCGGCTCGCCGAGGTCCCGCGCCGCGCCACCCTCCTCCGCGAGAAGGAAGGGCCCCTTCCTGACGCCTCCGGTAGAGCAAGGGTTCCCTGTTATCAGCTCACCGGCGACGGCGACGCGGAGGCGTCGGTGGGCGCGGTCCGGCGCTTCCTGTACGACCCGGACCCGGCGGTGGTCCGGGCGCACCTGGTGGCCGAGCTGGCCGGGGAACTGGACGCGACGCTGGCCGATCCGAGCATCGCCTACCTCTACACGGACGCTCCGGCGCGTACGCCGTTCGGTCGCTGCCTGGAGGTGACCGACGTGCTGCCGTTCTCGCTGAAGCGGCTGCGCGCGCTGCTGCGGGACCGCCGCGTCGGACGGGTGGAGATCCTCAAGCGCGGCTCGGCGCTGGAGCCGGAGAAGTTGCGCCGGGATCTCAGGCTGGCCGGCGACGCGGCGGCGAGCCTGGTGCTGACCCGGGTGGCCGGGGCGCCGACGGTGCTGATCTGCCGACCGGTCCCGGGCTGACGCCGATTCTCGGCTCGCCCGTCGGCCGCGGCCGGATTAGCTTGTCGGTATGGCGGGACAGGGCACTCCGGCGACCGCACTGCTGGCGAAGCGGAAGATCAGGCACAGCACCCACCCGTACGACGTCTCCCCGGACGCGCCGAACTACGGCGGGTTGGTCGCGGCGGCGCTCGGGGTGCCACCGGAACGGGTCTTCAAGTCACTGGTCACCGAGGTGGACGGCGGCCTCACGGTGGCGGTCGTCCCGGTCACCGGGGAGCTGGACCTGAAGGCGTTGGCCGCGGCGGTCGGCGGCAAGCGGGCGACCATGGCGGACCGCACCGTGGCCGAGCGGGCCACCGGGTACGTCCGCGGCGGCATCAGCCCGCTGGGCCAGCGCAAGCGCCTGCCGACCGTCCTCGACTCCTCGGCGCTGGACCATCCCACCATCTACGTCTCGGCCGGCCGGCGAGGTCTCCAGCTCCAACTCGCCCCCGCCGATCTGGTCGCCCTGACCGCCGCCACCACCGCCCCCGTCGCGACCCATTGAGCGGGCCGTCCGAGCCGTTCCGCCGGCGACTTCACCGCCCCTGAGCAGGGAGCGCTCTCAGCCAGGTGACAGTGGCGCGACAGTCGCGTTGCTGAATTGTTACCGCCGCCAACAAACTTCTGACCTCGGCACTCTTGCGCGCTCTGTGTGACCCGGAATACGTTGCCGGACACAACAAAACAACACCGACCACTACTTCCCCCACCTTGGAAAGGACCCGTGCAGATGCGCAAGGGCTTCCTCACCTTCGCCGCGGTCGGCCTGCTCGCCACCGGCAGCATGGCCGCGTGCGGCGACAACTCCGGCGGCTCCGACCAGGCCGGCGGCTCCTCCGACAAGAAGCCGAAGATCGGCGTCATCCTCCCGGACAGCAAGTCCTCCGCCCGCTGGGAGGGCGCGGACCGCAAGTTCCTGGAGGAGGCCTTCAAGGCCGCCAACGTCGACTACGACATCCAGAACGCGCAGGGCGACAAGACCCAGTTCCAGACCATCGCCGACCAGATGATCACCAACGGCGTCACCGCCCTGATGATCGTCAACCTGGACTCCGGCACCGGCAAGGCCGTCCTGGACAAGGCCAAGTCGCAGGGTGTCGCGACCATCGACTACGACCGGCTCACGCTGGGCGGCTCGGCGCAGTACTACGTCAGCTTCGACAACGAGGCCGTAGGCAAGCTCCAGGGCGAGGGCCTCAGCAAGTGCCTGACCGACAAGGGCGCGAAGAACCCGGTGGTGGCGTACCTCAACGGCTCGCCGACCGACAACAACGCGACGCTGTTCAAGAACGGCTACGACTCGGTGCTCAAGCCGAAGTTCGACTCGAAGGACTACGTCAAGGGCCCGGACCAGGCCGTTCCGGACTGGGACAACACCCAGGCCGCCACGATCTTCGAGCAGATGCTCACCCAGACCAAGGGCAAGATCGACGGTGTGCTGGCCGCCAACGACGGCCTCGGCAACGCGGCCATCTCGGTGCTGAAGAAGAACAAGCTCAACGGCAAGGTCCCGGTGACCGGCCAGGACGCCACCGTCCAGGGCCTGCAGAACATCCTCGCCGGTGACCAGTGCATGACCGTCTACAAGGCGATCAAGGAAGAGGCGAAGGCCGCTTCCGACCTGGCCATCGCGGTCGCCAAGGGCGAGAAGAAGGACACCGGCCAGACGGTCAAGGACCCGGAGGGTGGCCGCGACGTGGCCGCCGTCCTGCTCACCCCGAAGGCGATCTACAAGGAGAGCGTCAAGGACGTCGTGGCTGACGGCTTCGTCACCAAGGACGAGCTCTGCACCGGCAACTACGCCAAGCTCTGCGCCGACGCCGGCGTCAGCTGACCCGTACCCCGCCTCAGGCGGTACCGCCCGGCACGGAACTCCCGTGCCGGGCGGTGGCCACGCCGGACGGGATCCGAGACCTCCCTCCGTCCAAAGGAGACCCCCGTGTCCGCAACTCCCCTGCTGGAACTACGCGGGATCGACAAGAGCTTCGGTCCTGTCCAGGTCCTGCGTGACGTCGCCTTCACCGCGCACGCCGGCGAGGTGACCGCGCTGGTCGGCGACAACGGCGCCGGCAAGTCGACCCTCGTCAAGTGCATCAGCGGCATCTACCCCACCGATGCCGGCGAGTTCCTCTTCGACGGCCGCCCGGTGAACATCCACAGCCCCCGGGACGCCGCCGCCCTCGGCATCGAGGTCGTCTACCAGGACCTCGCGCTCTGCGACAACCTCGACATCGTCCAGAACATGTTCCTCGGCCGGGAGAAGCGCAGCGGCATCGTGCTCGACGAGCCGACCATGGAGCAGATGGCCGCCGAGACCCTGGCCGGGCTCAGCGTCCGGACGGTGAAGTCGCTGCGCCAGCACGTCTCCAGCCTCTCCGGCGGGCAGCGCCAGACCGTGGCCATCGCCAAGGCGGTGCTCTGGAACAGCAAGCTGGTCATCCTGGACGAGCCCACCGCCGCGCTCGGCGTCGCGCAGACCGCTCAGGTGCTCGAACTGGTCCGCCGGCTGGCCGACAACGGGCTGGCCGTCGTGCTGATCTCGCACAACATGAACGACGTCTTCGCCGTGTCGGACCGGATCGCCGCGCTCTACCTCGGTCAGATGGTCGCCCAGGTGAAGACCACCGACATCACCCACGCGCAGGTGGTCGAACTGATCACCGCCGGCCGCTCCGGCAACCTGGGCCTCGCCACCGCCGACGCGGCCCCGAGCAACGGCAACGGCGCCGCGACCGCCGACACCACTCCAGGAGCCGTCCGATGACCACCACCGTCGTCAAGAAGGAAGGCCCCGCCGCCGTCGCGCCGGAGCCGAGCATCGGCAACCACGTCCGCAACTACTGGAGCCGGGTACGCGGCGGCGACATGGGCGCCCTGCCGGCCGTCGCCGGGCTGGTGGTGCTCTGCACCGTCTTCGCGATCATGCGCCCGTCGTTCCTGTCCGCCGGCAACTTCGCCAACCTCTTCACCCAGGGAGCGGCAGTCACCCTGATCGCGATGGGGCTGGTCTTCGTCCTGCTGCTCGGCGAGATCGACCTCTCGGCCGGCTTCGCCAGCGGCGTCTGCGCCGCGGTCCTGGCCAACGTCGTGACCGTGCTCGGTTACCCCTGGTACGTAGCGATGCTCGCCGCGATCGTCACCGGTGTGGTGATCGGCACGGTCCTCGGCTTCCTGGTCGCGAAGATCGGCATCCCGTCCTTCGTGGTCACCCTCGCCGGCTTCCTCGCCTTCCAGGGCATCGTGCTGATGCTCATGAAGGAGGGCACCAACATCTCCGTCCGGGACGAGACGCTGGTGGCCATTGCCAATCGCAACCTCTCCCCCGTGGTCGGCTGGTCGCTGGCCGCCCTCGCGGTCGCCGGGTACGCGGCCGTGCAGTTGCTGCGACACCGCAACCGGGCCGCCCGCGGCCTGCTCACCGACCCGATCGCGGTGGTGCTCGCCCGGATCGGCGCGCTCGCCGTCATCCTCGGCCTCGCGGTGTACGTGCTCAACCTGGAGCGCAGCCGCAACGTGCTGGTCGTCTCGCTGAAGGGCGTGCCGATCGTGGTACCGATCATCGCGGTGCTGCTGATCGTCTGGACCTTCGTGCTCCAGCGCACCAGCTACGGCCGGCACGTCTACGCGGTCGGCGGCAACACCGAGGCGGCCCGCCGGGCCGGCATCAACGTCGACCGGATCCGCATCTCCGTCTTCGTCATCTGCTCCTCGATGGCGGCGGTCGGCGGCATCGTGGCGGCCAGCCGGGCCAACTCGGTGGACCCCAACACCGGTGGCAGTAACGTACTGCTCTACGCCGTCGGCGCGGCGGTCATCGGTGGCACCAGCCTCTTCGGTGGCAAGGGACGGGTGCTCGACGCGGTGCTCGGCGGCGCGGTCGTCGCGGTCATCGACAACGGTATGGGACTGATGGGCTACAGCGCGGGCGTGAAGTACGTGGTCACCGGTGTGGTGCTGCTCCTGGCCGCCAGCGTGGACGCCTTCTCCCGCCGGCGTTCCGCCGCCACCGGCACCCGCTGAAGTCGCAGTACGAAGGTGACCGTCGCAATGCGCGCAGGACCGAGCCAGGACGAGATCCGTCGGCAGAACCTGGGCGCGTTGCTGCGGTTCGTCCACGTCCACGGTGCGACGTCCCGCGCGGAACTGACCACCGCGCTGGGGCTCAACCGCAGCACCATCGGCGCGCTGACCGCCGACCTGGCCGGCGCCGGTCTGGTCAGCGAGGGGACGCCGAAGGAAACCGGCCGGGG
>JBARAE010000904.1:0-2619 GCA_049791715.1 Micromonospora sp. | reverse complement strand
GGGCGGCGCGGCGGCGGGAGCCGCCCGGCGCAGCCGGGTGATGCCGGCGGTGCCGACCAGCATGGTGGGCAGCATCCCGGCGCCCAGCAGGACCCCCATCCGCAGGTAGCCGCCCCGGGTGGCGGTGTCACCGCCGGTCAGCAGCGGCGCCAGCAGCCCGGAGGCGAGGATGCCCAGGGTGAGCACGACCATCCGGAAGGCCATCAGCCGGGTGCGTTCGTGGTAGCCGATCCGCAGGTCGGCCGGGGTGGCCAGATAGGGCACCTGGTAGGCGGCGAAGAGCAGGTTCCCGGCGACGAACAGGACCGCCACCCAGGCCGCGGCCGGGCCGCCGGTGAGGCCGCCGGGCACGGCGAACAGCGCGGCGAAGGCCAGCGGCAGCGCGCAGCCGGTCAACAGCAGCCGACGCCGGTCACCGCGCCGGGCCTGCTCGACGTCGCAGCGGTGCCCGATCCACGGGTGCAGCAGCACGTCGGCGACCTTCGGCAGCAGCAGCGCCAGACCCGCCAGCCACGGGGCGACGGCAAGGACGTCGGTGAGGAAGTAGAGCAGCAGCAGGCCGGGGACGGTGACCCAGACGCCCATGCCGAGGGAACCGGTGGCGAAGCCCAGCAGCGGCCCGCGGGGCAGGGCGGTGGGCGTCGTGGCGTGCCGCTGGTCGAGCTCGGTCATCACGCCTTCCTCTCCGGGCGCGCCGCCCACCAATCCAACAGATGATGGATTGTAGGGGCACAATGGCGGCCATGACCATGCCCCGACGGCGGCCGGGCCGGCCGCGGCGCGACGACCAGCGACCGACCCGGGAGGTGGTGCTCACCGCGGCCACCCGGCTGTTCGCCGAGCGCGGCTTCGACGCCGTCGGGCTGCGCGAGGTGGCGGCCGCCGCGGGCGTCGACGTCGCCACCGTCTCCCACCACACCGGTACGAAGGCGCAGCTCTACGACGCCTGTTTCGCGCGGGTCTTCGCCGCCGAGCGGGAGGTGCTCCACGGGGCGGCCGAGCGGGCCCACCAGGCCCTGGCCGACGGGCCGGCGGCCGCGCGGCGGGCCCTGCACGATCTGGTGGACGTGTTCGTCGACTTACTGGAGGACCGGCCGGAGACCACCGCGCTGTGGCTGCGCCGCTGGCTGGAGCCGCAGCGGCACGCCGAGCTGGACCAGCGGTACGCCGCGCCGCTCTACATCCTGGTGGAGGAGCTGCTCACCGCCGCGGCGGCCGGCGGGGCGCTGGTCGAGCCGACCCCGCACATCACCGTGCGCAGCCTCGTCTGGGCGGTGCACGGGCACGTGGTGGCCCTCGCTGCCGAGCCGTCCGGTGCCCGGGAGCGGCGCGAGTTCCGGGCCTTCGTGCACCGTTTCCTCGACGGCCTCTACCCGTCTTGACGAACGTGCCCCGCCTCGGCATTATCCATCGGGCGTTGGATTAATCGGGGGAGGGCGGATGACGGCACAGCCGACCGTGGCGGTCATCGGTGCGGGCGCGGCCGGGCTGGCCACGCTGAAGGCGCTCGCCGACGCCGGCGTTCCCGCGGTGTGCTTCGAGGCCGCCGACCAGGTGGGCGGCCTCTGGGTCTACGGGGCGCCCGACTCGCCCGCGTACCGCACGCTGCACCTGAACACCAGCAAGGGCCGCACCGAGTTCGCCGACCATCCGATGCCGGCGGACTGGCCCGACTATCCCGACCACACCCGCATCGCCGCCTACCTGACCGGCTACGCGCAACGCTTCGGCCTGCTCGACGCGGTGCGGCTGCGACACACCGTCGACCGGGTGGCGCGGACCGACGACGGCCGCTGGACGGTATGCGCCACCGGCCCGGACGGCCCGGTGGAGGTCACCGTCGACGCGGTGGTCGTCGCCAACGGCCACAACCGGGTGGCGAAGCTGCCTGACCCCGCCTACCCGGGTGAGTGCGCCGCCGAGCAGCTGCACAGCCACGACTACCGGGGGCCGGAGCAGCTCGCCGGCCGGCGGGTGCTCGTCGTCGGCGGCGGCAACTCCGCCATGGACATCGCCGTGGACGCCTCGTACGCGGCGACCCGCACCCTGCTGTCCCTGCGCCGGGGCGTCTGGGTGGTACCGAAGTACCTGCTCGGGCGGCCGTCGGACACCCTCAACGGGGCCCTCGCGCGCCGGCTGCCGTGGCGGCTGCGGCAACGCATCAGCCAGACGATGCTCACCGCCACCGTCGGCCATCCCGCCCGTTACGGCCTGCCCGCCCCGGGCCACGGCTTCCTGCAGGACCACCCGACCCTCTCCGACGGGCTGTTGTCCCGGCTCACCCACGGCGACATCGAGGCCCGCCCCGGCATCGCCCGCTTCGACGGCCGGCGCGTCGAGTTCACCGACGGCCGCACCGACGAGGTCGACCTTCTCGTCTGGTGCACCGGCTACCGGGTGGAGATCCCGTTCCTCGACCCGGCACTGCTCGGCGCCGGCCCGGACAGCCTGCCGCTGTACCGGCACGTCTTCCACCTCGATGCGCCCGGCCTGGCCCTCGTCGGGCTGATGCAGTCCACCGGGGCGGCGTTCCCGCTGGTCGAGGCGCAGGCCCGGCTCGTCGCCGCACACCTCGCCGGCACCTGGGCGCCGCCGGACCCGCAGCGGCAGCGGGCGGCG
>JBARAE010000903.1:0-6669 GCA_049791715.1 Micromonospora sp. | reverse complement strand
GGCTGGCGCAGCGCGATCAGGGCTCAGCGGACCAGGGTGTCCATCAGCCGGTCCAGCTCCGCCGCCGGATCGTCGGTCAGCCCGGTGTGCACCGGGCCCGCCTGGATCATCGTGCTCCGTGGGGCGGCCAGCCAGCGGAACCGCTCCCCCGGCTTCATCGCCCGCGCCGGCCCGTCGCCGCCGCAGGTCCGGTCCCAGGAGCCCAGCGCCGCCGCCACCGCCTCGAGGTCCACGTCGGGAGCCAGGACGCGGGCCCGGTCGGCGTCCAGGTGGGTACGCGCGCCGAGGAAGTCGCGGGCCTGGCAGTACAGCATGACGCCCACGTTGATCTGCTCGCCGCGCTCCACCCGGGGCACCAGCCGGATCACCGCGTACTCGAAGGGCTCTCTCATGCCGCACTCCCGGTCGGCAGCCAGGCGTCGGTCCGGGCGACCCGCCGGGCCAGGTGGTCCACGTACGCGGCCCGGGCGGCGTCGGGGGTGTCGAAGTCCGGGCCGGTGAGCCACTCCGCCGGCACCAGCGCCAGGACCTCGGTGAGCAGCTCTCGGTCGACCCGCGGGGCGAGCTCCGCGTCCGCCTCGGCCAGCCGGGTGGCATACGGGGCGAGCACGTGGTCGTCGGCCCGGTAAGCGCGGCGCACGGCGGCCTCGGCGCGCGGCCAGTTGTGGTGGAAGTAGAGGGTGGCGCCGTGGTCGATCAGCCACAGCTGCCGGTGCCACATCAGCAGGTTCGGGTTGCGCCAGCTCCGGTCGACGTTCTCGGTGAACGCGTCGAACCAGAGCACCCGGGAGGCCAGGTCCGCGTCGACGGGGTGGGCGACCGGGTCGTAGCCGAGCGCGCCGGGCAGGAAATCCATCCCCAGGTTGGCCCCGCCACTGTTGCGCAGCAGCTCCTGCACCTCCTGGTCGGGCTCGGCGCGACCGATCACCGGGTCGATGGTGAGCACCACCAGCCGCGGCACGGCCAGCCCGAGGCGGCGGGCCAGCTCGCCGCAGATCACCTCGGCCACCAGCGCCTTGGGCCCCTGCCCCGCGCCGCGGAACTTCGCCACGTACGTGCCCAGGTCGTCGGCCTCCACCACCCCGGGCAGCGAGCCGCCCTCGCGCAGCGGGGTGACGTACCGGATGCCGGTGACCTGACGGAGCACGTCGCCCACCCTAGTCGGTCGGGATCGTCGGACCGGCCACCTATGCTGGCCGCCACCACCGACGGAGGGCGGCCCGTGGACGTACGGCTCACCGGCGCGGAGGCGCTGGCCCTGCGGATGACCAGCCTGCTGCTGCGTCCGCATCCGGTGGCCCGGCCCCCCGACGTGGGCGGGGTGGTCGAGTGGTTCGGCGCCATGCAGGCCCAGGACGTGGCGAGCGGCATGTGGTCGCTCGGCGTACGGCTGCCGGGGCGCACCGTGGACGACGTCCGGGAGGCGCTGGAGCGCCGGGAGGCGCTGCGGACCTGGCCGATGCGGGGGACGGTCCACCTCGTGCCGGCCCGGGACGCCCGCTGGATGCTGGGGGTGACCGGGGTACGCACGCTGGCCGGCGCCGCGGCCCGCCGGGCGACGCTCGGGCTGACCGAGGCGGAGGCGGACCGGGCGGCCGACGTGCTCGGCACGGCGTTGGCCGGCGGCGGCCGGCTCAGCCGCGCCCAGTGCCTGGCGACGCTCAACGCGGCCGGCATCGACACCGCCGGGCAGCGCGGCTATCACCTGCTCTGGTACGCCAGCCAGCGCGGCGTCACCTGCATCGCCCCGCACGTCGGCACCGAGCAGACCTTCGCCCTCCTCGACGAGTGGGCGCCCGATCCGCGGCGGCCGGAACGCGACGAGGCGCTCGGCATCCTGGCCCTGCGGTACTTCCGGAGCCACGGGCCGACCACCCCGCACGACTTCGCCCGGTGGACGGGCTTGACCGTCGCCGACGCCCGGCGCGGCATCGCCGTGGCCGGCGACGGACTGGCCACCGTACGGGTCGACGGTGTGGAGGCGGTGGTCGACGCGGCCCTGCTCGACGCCCCCCGCGACCCGGTCGACGACGTGCACGTGCTGCCCGGCTTCGACGAGTACCTGCTGGGCTTCAAGGACCGGGCGCTGATGCTCGGCCCGGAGCACCAGCCGGCCGTCGTGCCCGGCGGCAACGGGATGTTCCAGGCCACCGTGGTTCGCGGCGGGCGGGTGGTCGGCACGTGGAAGCGCACCATCGGGAAGACCCGGGTGACGGTGGCGGTGACGCCCCTGGTCCCGTTCCGTGCGGCCGACCGCAGGCGGACCGAGGGCGCGTTCGAGGCGTACGGCCATTTCCTGGGCCTGCCGCTGCGGTTCACCTGGTGATCGGTGGCCGGCAACGGCCGCGGGGACCGGTGATCACCCCACCGGTCCCCGCGCCCTGCGTACCGTCGGTCAGTCGGCGAGCGCGCCGGCCGCCCGTCCCTCGTGCAGGGTGAGGTTCCGCCCGGTGGACGGGTCGAACAGATGGATCTTCTCCAGGTTGAACCAGACCCGCCGGTTCTCCCCCTCCCGCACCGCCGACTCGGCGGAGAGCCGGGTGACCAGGCTGGCGCCGGCGCCGGTGAAGTCGGCCGCGCCGGCGTCGGCGGCCAACTCCTCCAGTTCGGCGGCGCTGGCCCGCTCCCCCTCGACCGTGAAGTAGACGTACTTGTCCGAGCCCATCGACTCGACGATGTCCACCGGCGCCCCGAACTCCATGCCCCGGCGGCGCGACTCGTCGTCGACCAGCTCGGCGTCCTCGAAGTGCTCGGGGCGGATGCCGAGGATCAGCTCGCGGGGCGCGTCGGCCCCGTCGAGCTGCCGGCGGACCCGCTCGCCGATCGGCACGTCACCCAGCGCCGTCCGCAGCTTGCCGTCCTCGACGGCGGCGTGCAGGAAGTTCATCGACGGGGAGCCGATGAAGCCGGCGACGAAGAGGTTGCGCGGGTGGTCGTACAGCTCCTGCGGCGGCCCGACCTGCTGCACCGCGCCGCCCCGCATGATCACCACCCGGTCGCCGAGGGTCATCGCCTCGGTCTGGTCGTGGGTGACGTAGACGGTGGTCGTGCCGAGCTGCTTCTGCAGCCGGGACACCACCGTCCGCATCTGCACCCGCAGCTTCGCGTCCAGGTTGGACAGCGGCTCGTCCATGAGGAACGCCTTGGGCTGCCGGACGATCGCCCGGCCCATCGCCACCCGCTGACGCTGGCCGCCGGAGAGGTTGGCCGGCTTGCGGTCCAGCAGCGGGGTCAGCTCCAGGACCTTCGCCGCCTCCTCGACCTTGGAGTCGATCGTCTCCTTGTCGACCTTGGCCAGCCGGAGCGGGAACGCCATGTTCTCCCGGACGGTCATGTTCGGGTAGAGCGCGTACGACTGGAACACCATCGCGATGTCCCGGTCCCGGGGAGCCTTGTCGTTGACCCGCTCCCCCGCGATCCGCAGCTCACCGGAGCTGATGTCCTCCAGCCCGGCGATCATGTTCAGAGTGGTGGACTTCCCGCAGCCGGAGGGGCCGACCAGGATCACGAACTCGCCGTCGGCGATCTCCAGATCGACGTCCTGCACCGCCACGGTCCCGTCCGGGTACCGCTTGCTCACCTTGTCGAGCACGATGTCAGCCACGACTACCACCTATCCCTTGACTGCGCCGGAGGTCAGGCCGGAGACGATGCGGCGCTGGAAGAAGAGCACGAACAGAATGATCGGAATGGTGATCACCACGGCGGCGGCGCAGATCGCCCCGGCGGGGTCCTCGAACTGCGACGCGCCGGTGAAGAACGACAGCGCGGCCGGCACCGTGCGGGAGCGCTCGGTGGAGGTCAGCGAGATCGCGAAGAGGAAGTCGTTCCAGCAGAAGATGAAGACCAGGATCGCCGTGGTGAACAGCCCCGGCGCGGCCAGCGGGGCGATGACCCGCCGGAACGCCTGGCCCTGGGTGGCGCCGTCCATCTTCGCCGCCTTCTCGAGGTCCCACGGGATCTGCTTGAAGAACGCCGACAGCGTGTAGATCGCCAGCGGCAGGGCGAAGGTGATGTACGGCAGGATCAGCCCCGGCCAGGTGTCGAAGAGGCCGAGCTGCCGCTCGATCTCGAACAGCGGCGACACCAGCGACACCTGCGGGAACATCGCGATCAGCAGGGAGACGCCGACCAGCAGCTTCTTGCCGGGGAAGTCCAGCCGGGAGATCGCGTACGCGGCCATCGCACCGAGGACCACCGCGACCAGGGTGGCGATCAGCGCGATGCCGATGGAGTTGACCAGGGCCCGGACGAACTGGTCGGTGTCGAAGATCGTCCGGTAGTTGTCCAGCGTCCACTCCCGGGGCCAGAACTTCCCGTCGGCGAGCGTGGCCGGCGTCTTGAAGGACAGCGAGGCGATCCAGAGCACCGGGATGAACGCGAAGACGACGACGATGACGTCCAGCAGACCCCAGCGCAGTTTCGCCCGCGTGGTGGTTTCGGTGGCCATCTCAGCGCCTCTCCCCATCGTCGCTGCCGGGGGCAGCGGTACCGAACAGCTTCACGAAGACGAAGGCGATGATCGCCACGGTGAGGAAGATCAGCACCGACATCGTCGAGCCGATGCCGAGGTTCAGACCCCGGATCAGGTTGTTGTAGGCGAGCATCGACACCGACGACGTCTCGTTGCCGCCGGCGGTCAGGATGAAGATGTTGTCGAAGACCCGGAACGCGTCCAGGGTGCGGAACAGCAGGGCGACCAGGATCGCCGGCTTCATCACCGGCAGCATCACCTTGGTGAACCGCTGCCAGGACGTGGCGCCGTCGGTGGAGGCGGCCTTGAGCAGGTCCTCCGGGACCAGGGCCAGGCCGGCCATCAGCAGCAGCGCCATGAACGGGGTGGTCTTCCAGATCTCCGCCAGCATGATGATCGCCAGCGAGCTGGCCCGCTCGGTCAGCGGTGCGCTGCCGTCGAGGAGGTTCGCCAGGTAGCCGGTGCCGGGCGTCCAGGCGTACCGCCAGGAGAAGGCGGCGACGACCGTGACGATGCCGTACGGGATCAGCGCCGAGGTGCGGACGATGCCCCGGCCGACCAGCGTGCGGTGCATGAGCAGCGCCAGGGCCATGCCGAGCACCAGCTCGATCGCGACCGTGACCACGGTGATCAACGCGGTCACCCCGAACGCGGTCCACCAGAACTGGTTGGTCAGCACGGTGGCGTAGTTCTCCAGCCCGATGAACTCGCGCTGGTCGGGGAAGCGCAGGTCGAAGCGCTGCAACGACAGCCAGACCGAGTAGATGATCGGGTACGCGGTGACCAGGACCATGACCAGCGCGGCCGGCGCGCAGAGCAGCCAGCCGAGCCGGCGTTCCGCCCGCTTGTTCTCGCTCAGCGGCGTCCTGGCCCGACGGCCGGCCCGCTGGGCCGGGACCGCGGCGTGCCGGCCGCCCGGGCGCTCGGCCTCCGCAGTGACCTCTGCACCCGCCGGGGTGGCGTTGATGCTCACGGGAGCACCCCCTTCGACTCGAGGGCGTCGGCGATGGCGTCACGCAGCTCGTTTGCCGACTGCTCGGGCTGGATCGCCGACGGCGGCGACAGGATCGCCGACATGACCGTGGAGATGCTCTGGTACGCCGGGGTCAGCGGCCGGACCGCCGGCTCCTTGAGCTCCTCGAGGATGGTCTCCTTCATCGGGTACGCCTTGTCCATCTCCGGGTCGTCGTAGACCTTCTCGATGGTCGGCGGCACGCCGTCGTTGACCGCGGAGAACTTCTGGTGTTCGGCGTTGCGGATGCACGTGGCCGCCTCGAAGGACTCGGCCGGGTGCTTGGAGTAGGTGCTGACTGCCATGTTGACGCCGCCGATGGTGACCTTGCTCGGGGTGCTCGCGTCGATCCCCGGTACCCGGGCCCACTTGACCTTCTTCGCCAGGTCCGGGGCCGCCTCCTGCATGGCCGGGTAGACGAACGGCCAGTTGACCTCGAAGGCGCCGGTGCCGGACTGGAACTCCAGCCGGACCGGGTCCTCCTTGGCGTTGCTGAACGACGGCGAGGTCACCCCCGACGTGGCGAACTTCTTGAGCTGGTCGAGGGCCTTGACGGCGCCCTCGTCCATGACGGCCTTCGTGCCGTCGTCGCTGAGGATCTTCCCGCCGGCGCTCTCGGCCAGGGTGTTGTAGAGGACGACCAGACCCTCGTACTGGGCGCCCATGGTGAGCACCTGGTACGGCTTGCCCTGCTGCTTCAGCTGCTGCGCCGCGGAGATCATCTCATCCCACGTCTTCGGCGGCTGCTGCACGAGGTCGGTGCGGTACCAGAGGAGCTGCACGTTGGTGTTCTTCGGCGCGGCGTAGAGCTTGCCGTCGTACCGGGCGGTGTCCAGCGGGCCGGCGAGGGTGCCCTGCTCCGCTTCCGCCTTGTCCTGCCCGGTCCACTCCCGGATCCAGTGCGCGCTGGCGAACTCCTGGGTCCAGGTCACGTCGAGGCCGAGCACGTCCATCCCGCTGTCCTGCGCGGCCAGCCGGCGCACCATCTGCACCCGCTGCTCGTCAGCCTCGCGTGGCAGCACCGAATAGACGATCTTGTAACGGCCCTGGGCCTGCGTGTTGCAGTCGTCGACGACCTTCTGCAGGTTCTGCTCCGGCGGGTAGTACAGGTTGATCGTCGGCGTACCGGCGTCTCCGCCGGACCCGCACGCCGCGAGCGGCGCCACCAACGCCAGTGCCGCGG
>JBARAE010000902.1:0-4106 GCA_049791715.1 Micromonospora sp. | reverse complement strand
GAGCAGCCCGCCCACCGCCCCGCTCTGTGCCACCGCGCCCGGCAGCGCGGGCAGGTCGGTCAGCCGGGCCAGGTCCACCCAGTCGAGCTGCCGGGACCGCTGTCCCCGGGCGACCAGCACCAGCGGGGTGACCAGCGCGACGGCCGGCAGCAGCGCCACCAGCCACCGCCACAGCGCAGGGCGGCCGACCCCGTCCCGCGCGGGTGGCAGGCCGAGACCCGTGGGGCCACGCCAACGGACGAGCAGCACCGCCACGGCGTGCGCGGCGAGCAGGGTGAGCGCGATCAGGTGGATCACGCCGAGCGCGGCGACGGTTGCGGCGTACCCGCCCCAGCGGGGCCACGAGGGCCGGCGGAGCGCCTCGGCGAGGAGCAGGGTGGCGAGCACGGCGAGGAGCGTGGCCAGCGCGTACGGCCGGGCCTCCTGGGCGTACCGGGAGGTGCCGGGGAGTATGGCGAAGAGCAGGCCGGCGAGCAGGCCGGTCCGGGCGTCGACCAGCCGTTCGCCGAGCCGTGCGGTCAGCGCGGCCGCCCCGGCCATGGCGAGTACGGAGGGCAGCCGCAGCGCGATGGTCGAGTCCCCGAACACCGCCACCCAGCCGTGCATCAGCAGGTAGTACGGCCCGGTCGCGGCGTCGATGGTGCCGGCAAGCCGGACCAGGTCACCCACCGGTCGGGTGGCCGCGCTCCACGTCGCCAGCTCGTCGCGCCAGAGCTGCGCCCGGCCCACCCCGGTGAGGGTGACCGCGAGGGTGAGCAGCGCCGGCCACAGCCACACCGGGCCGGCCGGCCGCAGGGTGGTCCCGCGCCCCACCGGGTGGGCGGACATCTCGACGGGCTCGCCCGGTGCGACGACCGGTTGGTCGCGAACGTCGAGTGATTGCCACTTTCCGGACATCCAGCCCACGCGCCGAGCGTGCCACAGGGGGACGGTCCGTGATGTGGGATCGCACACGCGCTCATTGGCCGGCCGACCGGGGGTGTGGAAGCATGGTGGCCATGCTCGCCGCTGTCGTCCGCCGCTTCGTGGCCCGCCGCCACGTCGATTACGGCCGCGTACGCAGCGCCATCTGTCCGGCCCACTGACGACGCCCGACCCATCCGTCTCGGGCGCGTTCTCGCGCCGGCCGTTCATGACATCGCCGTCCACGGCCCTCACCAGGGGCCGGCCGCCGCGTCCGCGCACCCAGGCAACCGCAGACAACGGAGGACGCCGCGATGGCGGTCAGCAGCACCCAGTCCCGCCCCGAGACCCCGGCGACCCCCGCCCGGGCGCCCCGCCGGCCGCGCGGCGAAGGGCAGTGGGCCCTCGGTCACCGCGAGCCGCTCAACCCCAACGAGCGGATGAAGAAGGATGACGACCCGCTCAACGTGCGGGCCCGGATCGAGAACATCTACGCGCACCGCGGCTTCGCCTCCATCGACCCGCAGGACCTGCGCGGCCGGTTCCGCTGGTGGGGTCTCTACACCCAGCGCAAGGCCGGCATCGACGGTGGTCGGACCGCCGTGCTCGAGCCGCACGAGCTGGAGGACGAGCACTTCATGCTCCGCGTCCGGGTCGACGGCGGTGAACTCACCCTGGCCCAGCTGCGGGTCGTCGCCGACATCTCCCGCGAGTTCGCCCGGGACACCGCCGACATCACCGACCGGCAGAACATCCAGTTCCACTGGATCCGCGTCGAGGACGTGCCGGAGATCTGGCGCCGGCTGGAGTCGGTCGGTCTGCAGACCACCGAGGCGTGCGGCGACTGCCCCCGGGTCGTGCTGGGCAGCCCGGTCGCCGGGGTGGCCGAGGCCGAGCTGGTCGACCCCACCCCGGCGGTCGACGAGATCGTCCGCCGGTACGTCGGCAGCCCGGAGTTCTCCAACCTGCCCCGCAAGTTCAAGACCTCGATCTCCTGGCTGGTCGACACCCCGTACGAGGCGAACGACATCGCGTTGCTCGGCGTGGACCACCCGGAGCACGGCCCGGGCTTCGACCTCTGGGTCGGTGGCGGCCTCGCCACCAACCCGATGCTCGCCAAGCGGCTCGGCGTCTGGGTGCCGCTGGCCGAGGTGGCGGACGTGTGGGCCGGCGTGGTGGGCATCTTCCGCGACTACGGCTACCGGCGGCTACGTAACCGGGCCCGGTTGAAGTTCCTGGTGGCGGACTGGGGCGTGGCGAGGTTCCGCGAGGTGCTGGAGAAGGAGTACCTGGGCCGGCCCCTGCTCGACGGTCCCGCCCCGGAGCTGCCGCAGAAGCCGATCGACCACATCGGCGTGCACCGCCAGCGCGACGGCCGGAACTTCGTCGGCGCCGCCCCGGTGGTGGGTCGGGTCTCCGGCCCGCAGCTCGCCAAGCTCGCCGACGTGGTCGAGGCGCACGGCAGCGACCGGGTGCGGCTCACCCCGTACCAGAAGTTGCTGGTGCTCGACGTGGCGCCGGAGCGGACCGAGTCGCTGGTCGACGAGCTGCGCGGGATCGGCCTGGAGGCCCGGCCGTCGGCCTGGCGGCGCGGCACCATGGCCTGCACCGGCATCGAGTACTGCAAGCTCGCCATCGTCGAGACGAAGGCGCGCGGCGAGGAGCTGGTGGCCCGGCTGGAGGAGCGGCTGCGCGACTTCGACGCGGACATCTCCATCCACCTCAACGGCTGCCCGAACGCCTGCGCCCGGACCCAGGTCGCCGACATCGGCCTGAAGGGTCAGCTGGTGGTCGGCCCGGACGGCCGGCAGGTGGAGGGCTTCCAGGTGCACCTCGGGGGCGGCCTCGGCATGGCGCAGGGGCAGACCGCCGGCTTCGGCCGCAAGCTGCGCGGCCTGAAGACCACCGCCGAGGAGCTTCCCGAGTACGTGGAACGGCTGGCCCGCCGCTACCTGGCCGGCCGGACCGAGGGCGAGACGTTCGCCAACTGGGTGATCAGGGTCGACGAGGAGGAACTCCGATGAGTGATGCCCGTTCAGCGCCGCTGTATTGCCCGTACTGCGGCGAGGAGGACCTGCGGCCGAGCGAGGCCGGGCACGGCGCCTGGGAGTGCCACGCCTGCGCCCGGGTCTTCACCGTGAAGTTCACCGGCCTGCTCGGCAGGGCGGTGGCCCGGTGAGCGCGAGGAGTGAGCTTGCGAGCCCCGCAGTCGCGAACGAAAAGCCGGCACAGGTGAACTTGGTCTCCGCGGCCAACCTGGGCCTGGTCGGTGTCGGTGGCCCCACGCCGGCGGACCCGGCGCGGCGTGACCCGGGGGAACTGCGGGCGCTGGCCGAGCGGGCCGGGCGCGAGCTGGAGGGCGCGCCGGCGCTGGAGATCGCCCGCTGGGCGGCCGAGACCTTCGGCGACCGGTTCTGCGTGACGAGCTCGATGGCGGACGGGGTGCTGGCCCACCTGGTCTCCCGGGTCGCCCCGGGCGTCGACGTGATCTTCCTGGACACCGGTCTGCACTTCCCCGAGACGCTGCGGGTGCGCGACGAGGTGGCCCGGCGGCTGCCGGTGAACGTCCGCTCGATCCGTCCCCGGATGACCGTGGGACAGCAGGACGGCCAGTACGGCCCGCGGCTGTTCAGCAAGTCCCCGGACGACTGCTGCCAACTTCGCAAGGTCGAGCCGCTGGAACGGGGGCTGACCGGGTACGACGCCTGGGCGGCCGGGCTGCGCCGGGACGAGTCCCCGACCCGGGCGAACACGCCGGTGGTGGCCTTCGACGCCCGACGCGGCAAGGTCAAGGTCAACCCGATCGCGGCCTGGACGCAGAAGGACGTGGACGCCTACATCTCCCGGTACGACATCCCGGTCAACGAGTTGTTCAGCCGCGGCTACGGCTCGATCGGCTGCTGGCCCTGCACCCGCCGTACCAGGGCGGGGGAGGACCCGCGCGCCGGACGGTGGGCGATGTTCGAGAAGACCGAGTGCGGCCTGCACGGCTGAGTGCCCCGACGGCGGAGCCGGTGGTCCTGGTGGCGCACGGCAGCCGCGATCCACGGGCGGCCGAGGCGACCCGGGCACTGACCCGGGCCGTGGCGGCCGCCCGCCCCGGCTGCACCGTGCTGCCGAGCTGGCTGGAACACACCGAGCCGGGACCGACCGCGGTGCTGCGCGACCTCGCCGAGGCGGGGCACCGCCGGGCGGTCCTGGTG
>JBARAE010000901.1:0-1676 GCA_049791715.1 Micromonospora sp. | reverse complement strand
GGCGCAGCAGCCGCAGCGCCGCGGTCATCCGCCGGGTGAAGGCGGCGCTCTCCGCGCCCGGCCGGTGGTACGCGGGCGCCAGGTCCAGCCCGCGTTGCCGGGCCACGGTCTTGACCCGGGTGAACCGGAGCAGCCCGTCCGCGCCGTGTCGGCCGCCCAGTCCGGAGTCCTTCCAGCCGCCCATCGGGGCGTCGATGCTGCCCCAGACGGCGGAGTAGCCGTCGTTGACGTTGACGCTGCCCGCGTCGATCCGGGCGGCGACGGCCTCGCCCCGGGCACCCGAGCCGCTGAACACCGCCGCGTTCAACCCGTACGAGGTGTCGTTGGCGAGAGCGACGGCTTCGTCGTCGGTGCGGAACCGGTACACGGCCACGACCGGCCCGAAGGTCTCCTCGGCGTACATCCGCATGCCGGGGGCGACGCCGGTGAGGACGGCCGGCTCGAAGACGTACGGGCCGATGTCGGGGCGGTGCCGGCCGCCGGTGTGCAGGGTGGCGCCGCGCTCGACCGCGTCGGCGACGTGCGCGCGTACGGTGTCGAGCTGGCGGGCCGAGGCCAGCGAACCGAGATCGGCCTCGAAGTCGCCTCCGACGCCCAGCCGCAGGCTGGCCGTGCGCGCCACGAGGCGGCGCAGGAACTCGTCGTGCAGCCGGTCGGCGACGTAGACCCGTTCGACGGAGACGCAGAGCTGGCCGGCACTGGCGAAGCAGGACCGGATGGCACCCTCCACCGCCCGGTCCAGGTCCGCGTCGTCGAGCACGAGCAGCGGGTTCTTGCCGCCCAGCTCCAGCGACGCCGGGACCAGCCGGTGCGCGGCCTGCGCGGCTACCTCGCGACCGACCCTGGTGGAGCCGGTGAAGCAGACCTGGTCGGCCCGCTCGGTGATCAGCGGTCCGACGGTCGCGCCCTCCCCGGCGAGAATCTGCCAGAGCGCGGCGGGCAGCCCGGCCTCGACGGCCAGCGCCCGCACCCACAGTGCGGTGAGCATCGTGGCCGGGTCCGGGCGGTGCACCACGGCGTTGCCGGCCATCAGGGCGGGCAGCACCTCCGAGGTGGCCAGCGACAGCGGGTAGTTCCACGGCGAGACCACCCCGACCACGCCGACCGGGAAGCGGAGTTCCCGGGTCCGGGTCAGTACCGGCAGGGCACCGGCCCGTCGGCGTGGCCGCAGCCGGCGGGCGGCCGAGCGGGCGTAATAGCGGGCGTTGATCGCCGTGTCGAGGACCTCCTCGACGGCGTGCCGGCGGGCCTTGCCGGCCTCCAGCTGGATCAGGTCGAGCCCTTCGTCCTGCCGATCGAGGACCAGGTCGTGCAGCCGGAGCAGGATCGCCGCCCGCTGGCGGACCGGCGTCTGCGCCCACGCTCGCTGGGCGAGGGCCGCGTCGGCGAAGGCCGCCTCGGCGTCGGTCGCCGTGCTCGACGGTACGTCCACCGTCGGCTTCCCAGTCAGTGGCGAGAGCGGGGTGAACGCTGGACCGGTGCCGCGTACCTGGGTGATCAGCTCGGCGGCGAAGGCGGGAAGGGCCGGGGGCAACCCGCCGACGGCCGGGTTGCCGGTGCTGTGGGCCTGCTCGGGTAGCGCGGTGGCGGTCACGTCGCCAACGCTAACGCAACGCAACGTCGCGTTGCAATGATCCCTTCTCGTAGGCGCCGCACCTGCCGCTGTGGGCCCGGGG
>JBARAE010000900.1:0-7337 GCA_049791715.1 Micromonospora sp. | reverse complement strand
GATCCTGGACAGCGCCGCGCTCGCGCCCGCCCCGGCGCCCGCCGCCTGAGCCGACCCGAAGGGGGCTGCCCGCGCAGCCCAGGGTGACGCGGGCCGGACGGGCTTGCGTACCGGGCGGTGCACGGCGCACAGTGCAGCGCGTGAGCCGTAGCTGGTCTGTCCGCGGCCGGCGTCGGGCCGCCACGCCGGTCGCGCTGCTGATGCTGCTGGCCGCGGCCCTGCCCGGGCTCACCGGCTGCCGCGACGAACGGAGCGAACCGATCCGGATCCGGATCGCGACCGGCAGCCCGACCGCCGTCTACCACGCCTTCGGGCAGTCGCTGGCCGCCATCCTCAACCGCGAGCTGCCCGGCGTACGGGCCAGCGTCGTGGTCACCGCCGCCTCGGCGCAGAACGTCCAACTGGTCGGCTCCGGCGAGGCGGAACTCGGCTTCACCCAGGCCGATGTGCTGCCACCGGACACACCGGAGCACCCGAGTGTGCTGGCCGTCGCCCGGGTCTACGACGACCTGCTGCACCTGGTGACCACCGCCGGCGGCCCGGTAAGGACGGTGGCCGACCTGCGCGGGCGGCGGGTCTCGGTGGGTGCGGAGGGCTCCGGCACCGAGGTCACCGCCCGCCGGCTGCTGGACGTGGCCCACCTCGGCGACGCCCAGGTACGCGAGGAGCACCTCGGGCTGGACGACTCCGTCGCCGCGCTGCGGGCCGGCCGGATCGACGCCTTCTTCTTCTCCGGCGGCCTGCCGGTACGCGGCGTCGAAGAGCTGGTCGGGGCGACCGCCGTGCGGATCGTCGACCTCGGTGAGTGGACCGAACCGCTGCGCCGCGCGCACGGCGACGTGTACGTGACCCGGGACATCCCGCGTTCCGTGTACGGCGTGGAACCGGTTAGCACCGTGGCCAACCCGAACTACCTGATCGTCCGCGCCGACCTGCCGGAGGCACTGGTCCGCGAGGTCACCCGGCTGCTGATGGAACGCCGGGCGGAACTGGCCGCCGCGCATCCGGCTGCCGGACGGATGAGTCCCCGGGCGGCGATCGTCACCACCCCGCTGCCGCTGCACCCCGGCGCCGCCGACTGGTACCGGGCGAGCAAGCCATAGCTAGGCGCAAGGTCCGTCGACCTCGGGACATGCTCGGGCACGTCAGCCACGTGCATCAGGAGTCTTCCAGCCCGATCGCCTCGATCGTGTGGGCACTCGTATCGGCCTGGCCACCGTCGAGCAGATCGAACCGCCAGCGGTGCCTCGCGCAGACGAGATACCGGTCCTCCTCTATCCAACCCTGGGCCAGATCGGCTCCTTGATGCGGGCAGAACCTGTTGACGGAGTACCGGCACCCCTGGGCCTCGACGATGATCCGGTCGGTACTTGCTTCCAGATCGAGTAGGCGCGCGCAGAAGTGGTTGAGATCCTCGGACTCCATGATGAGGAAGCCGTGAACGAGGGTTTGGTAGACGTCCGGTTCGCGGCTCAGGCGCATCCGGAACGTCAGTGAGAAGTCTTCCCAGCTCAGCCGCCCGTCAAGCACCCGCTCGATCTCCCACGACGGGGCTGACATCGAATAGTAGTTGTCTTTCTGGTCGATTGTGTCGACCGGATCGACGCACCCGCTGCGGAAATCAACCCGGAGGAGCTTCCGTGGGCGGTCAAGGAGCCCCACGTACAGGATCCTGTCGATCCGCTCCCGTAGCGCGAACGCATCGAGCTTGCACTCGAGTTCCGCCTGCAGGCGCTTCTGGACAAGTTCACTGCGGCCGGGTGCGTCGACGTAGCGGCGCGCACGGAAGAAGCCCTCGTAGCGGGCGATGTATGCCCGCACGTAGCTCTCGTAGTTGTCCTCGTTCACCCGATCGGGGGCCAGATGAACCAGCGATGCCGTGGCCACGTCGACGATATCCCCCGGCATGATGTCCGGGATCTCAGCCTGGTGCGACATCCTGAGCCTCTTGTCGAGATAGGACAGCAGCCGGGGCGCACGTGGGAAGGTGTTCACCTCCTCGAAGTTGAGATGGGACAGCAGAGGGTCGAGGAAGACCGCCGGACCTGCTGACGGCAGGAACACCCGAGGCGCGACGGCTTCGATCGCCTTCGCCGTGGCCTCGAACTTGCTCATCATCTTCTTGCGCGAGATCCTGCGGTAGGTCTCCTCCGAGTACTGGTAACAGGTGGGATGCCACGTCGCTCCCGAGAACTGGCACGCGAAGACGTCGATGTAGCCCGCGTTCTGCCGAATCTCCGGAAGGCGGTCGTGGATCTTGCAGTCGTTCATGTTGAGGAAGCTGTGACCATCGGCCGTCACGAGGATCGCGGAGTCGCGGTCCAACTCGGAGTCGTCCAGATAGAGCGTCACACTGCCGCCGGCAATCGGGATTTCCTGACCGTCGTGGCAGGCGATGAGGCCGTTGCACTGGTAGTTCTCCAGCAGTTCACGGATCGCCGGACGGCGGTAGTGCGGAACGATGAGCGTGAAGTCCCGCGCCGAGAGGCTGTTCAGGAACGGCAGATCAAAGTGGTCCTTGTGCTCGTGGCTGATGTAGAGGTACCGGTGCTTCGTCGTGTCCTGGAGCTTTTCCTGAACGAGAGCGGCGAGATGATGATTGCAGGGGAACTGGAACCACGCCGAGTCGAAAGCTCCGGTCGGGGACATCCAGGGATCCATGACGACAATCGACCGAGAAGTCTCCACGCAGAACCCTGCATGTCCTAGATAGGTGATCCGCATCCGTTGCCGCTCCACTCGAATGTCACAGCTGTTCCCACGCCCTTGGCCAGCCTGTCGTTTCCGGATGAATAGACCGGCTGTCAAAGGGCCTGTTTCTGGTCAGGCTCTTCGTGCGGGGTGCCGGACCGGCCTCTAGCCGCCGGGCTCCGGACACGAAGCCTACTGCGCCAAGTGCGTAGGTTATGCAGGTTTAGGCGTTTTGCGGTCCCCGGGGCGCGGGGTCTGCAGGCGGACCTGCGTCCGCGGGCCGTTCCGGTGCGGCGAGCGGCCGGGGCTCCGGCAGGACATCGGGAGTGGGCGGCTCCCCGTCCGACCCGCCGTCCCTCGCCGGGGCGGGGAACCACAGCCCGGCGACCAGCCCCCGGGGCTCCCCCTGGCGCATGGTGAGCCGGCCGTCGGAGGCGTCCACCAGCACCGCGACGATGGTCAGCCCCAGCCCGGCGCCGTCGACGTTCTGCACCTCGGGCGCCCGCCAGAACCGCTCGGTGGCCTGGTCGAGCTGGCTCGCCGTCATGCCCGGGCCGGTGTCCCGGACCTCCAGCGCGATGCCACCGTCGGCCGGCCCGACCGTCACCGTCACCTCTCCCCCGGCGCCGCTGAACTTCACCGCGTTGTCGATCAATGCGTCGAGGGCCTGGTCGATGGCGGTCGGCACGGTCCGGGCGTACGCCGGCGTGTCCCGGGTGACCAGCCGCAGGGTGACCGACCGGCGCCGGGCCAGCGGCTGCCAGGCGGTCACCCGGGAGGCCGCCACCGCCGCCGCGTCCACGGTGACCCGCTGGTTCTCCTCCCGTTCCGCCCGGGCCAGGGTGAGCAGCGCGTCGAGCACCATGGCCAGCCGGTCGGTCTCCTCCAACGCCAGCCGGTGCTCGGCGCGGCCGTCCGGGTCGGTGAGGCTCGGCCCCAGCTCCTCCACCCGCAGCCGCAGCGCGGTCAACGGGTTGCGCAGCTGATGGCTGGCGTGCGCGACGAAGGCACGCTGCCGGTCCATCACGTCGGAGACCACGTCCGCCATGTTGTTGAAGCTCGCCGCCAGCCGCCGCAGCTCGGGCGGCCCGAGCCGCGGTCGTACCCGGGCGCTCCGGTCCCCCTCGGCGATCTCGTGGGTCACCGCGTCCAGCTCGGTGACCGGGCGCAGCACCCACCCGGCCAGCCCGAACGCGGTGGACACGCAGGCGAGCACCGCGATCAGGCCGGTCGCGGCGAGCACCAGCCACCAGGCGGTCACCGTCCGGCGTACCTTGTCGGCCGGGGTGGCGGTGACCACCGCGCCGAGCACCTCGCCGCCGTCGTTGATGGGGACCGCGACCACCACCGGCCCGTCCATCCAGGGCCAGACGGACTCCGGCCCGCTGAACTGCTGCCCGGCGAGCGCGGTGTCCAGCGCCGACCCGGTGCCCGCCCCCGGTTCCCAGCTCGTCGAGGCAGCGACGGTGTGCCGGTCCCGGTCGACCACGGCCGCACCGATGCCGTACAGCTCGTCGTAGGCGCCCAGCTCCCCGTCGAGCGGGCCCGGCACACCGCCGCGCAGGGCCGGCCCGGCCAGCGAGGCGAACCGGGTGGCGTCGGCGAGCCGGTCGGCGCGGACCCGGTCGGTCTCCCGGCTGGCCAGGGTCGCCGCCAGCGGGGTCTCCAACGCGAGCAGCACGAGCACCATCAGCAGCAGGTAGCTGATCACCAGCCGACGACGCACCCGGCCTCCCTACTCGCCGCGGAGCCGGTAGCCGACCCCGCGCACGGTCTCCACCAGGGTCGGGTCGCCGAGCTTGCCGCGCAGCGAGCCGACGTGCACCTCCACGGTGTGCCGGTCGGCCCAGGTGGTGCCCCACACGTCGAGCAGGATGCGGTCGCGGGGTACGGCCACCCCGGGCTGCCGGGCGAGGGAGACCAGGATGTCGAACTCCTTGCGGGTGAGCGCGACGGGCCGCCCGGCCACGCGCACCGTCCGGCCGCCCACGTCGATGCGGACCGCACCCGCCTCGATCAGGTTGCGCTCCGGCACGGTGTGCGCCGCCCGGCGCAGCACCGCCTCGATCCGGGCCTGGAGTTCCACCATCGAGAACGGCTTGACCACGTAGTCGTCGGCGCCCAGCCGCAGGCCGAGCACCCGGTCCCGCTCCTCGCCGCGCGCGGTCACCGCGATGATGCCGAGCTGGCTGCTGCGCCGGCGCAACTCCCGGCAGAGGTCGGTGCCGTCCCCGTCGGGCAGGGTCAGGTCGAGCAGGACCAGGTCGCAGGGGGCGGCGGAGAGCGCGGCGGCGACCGTGGCGGCGTGTTCCACCTCGTACCCGCGCCGGGTGAGCGCGGACGACAGGGCGGCGGCCACCCGACGGTCGTCCTCGACCAGGAGGATCCGCACCCGTGCCCCCTCTCTCGACGTACTGCTCAGGAATGGTGGCAGACGGGTGGGCGCGGCGGGAGTCCCGGGCTCCGCCATGGGTCGGACGGGAGAGATCTGGTGAGTTAAGGTTCTGCCTTGTGTCCGCTCCCGCTGCCGCACACGACGAGTCCGCGACGCCCCGTCGCGTCGACACCCCGTCGGTCGACCAGGAACGCGCCACCGAGCCGGAGGGCCAGGTGGACGCGGTCGACGAGCGCCGCCCGTGGTGGCGGCGCTACCCGGCCGCGTCGGCGGTGGCGCTCTACGCCCTGCTCCGGCTCACCGGGCTGATCATCCTCGGGGTCTTCGCGCACCGGACCGGCGCGGACTTCTGGTCGCTGCTGCACAGCCGCTTCGACGGCATCTGGTACGTGCAGATCGCCGAGGACGGGTACGACACCAGCGTGGTCAACGACCACCCGGAGTCGCGCAGCGCCCTGCCCAACCTGCCGTTCTTCCCGCTCTATCCGGGGCTGATCGCGGCGGTCGCCGCGGTCACCCCGTTCTCCGCCCAGGTCGCCGCGCTGATCGTCTCCTGGACCGCCGGGCTGATCGCGGCGTGGGGCATCTACGCCGTCGGCGCCCACCTCACGTCCCGCAAGGTCGGCCTGATCCTGGTGGCCCTCTGGGCGGTACTGCCGCACGCCATCGTGGAGAACATGGCCTACACCGAGACGGTCTTCACCGCGCTGGTGGCGTGGACGCTCTACGCGCTGCTGCGCCGGCAGTGGCTGATCGCCGGCCTGCTCTGCCTGGTCGCCGGCCTCTCCCGGCCCAGCGCGACGACCCTGATCGCCGCGGTCGGGCTGACCGCGCTGGTGGCGATCGTCCGCCGGCAGGACGGCTGGCGGCCGTGGGCGACGGCGGTGCTCTCCCCACTCGGCTACCTGGGCTACCTGGCCTGGATCGGGCACCGGCTGGGCCGCGCCGACGCCTACTTCTACATCCAGGAGAAGTACTGGCGGATCGGCTTCGACGGTGGGGCGTCGACGCTGAAGGCGCTGAAGCAGACGTTGACCCAGCCCGAGCGGCTGCCCTTCTACGTCTCCACCCTGCTGCTGGGCCTGGCGGTGGTGCTGATCGTGCTGCTGATCGTGCACCGCTATCCGCTGCCGCTGGTGGTCTACTCGATCACCTTCTTCCTGATCAGCATCGGCACCGAGAACTACTACTGGGCCAAGGGTCGCTACCTGGTGCCCGCGTTCACGCTGCTCCTGCCGGTCGCCCTGGCGCTCGCCAAGGCGCGCCGGAGCACCATGCTGGCCGTCTTCGCGTTCCTGGTGCTCGTGTCCGGCTGGTACGGCACGTTCCTGAGCCTGGTCTGGAAGTCGTCCCCGTGACCGCCCGGCGGTGCCCCTGGGCGCCGCCGACGGCGCACGGCAGCGCCGTTCAGAGACCGAAGACCTCGTCCGCCGTGGCGTCTCGGACCCCGTCGACGAAACCCCGGAAGCCCGGGTCGGAGTGGCTGGCCGGCACGCTCGTCACATTCTCCCCGGTCGCCTGGGTGACGGCGTCGACCAGCGGCGCGTAGTCGGTCTCCGCGTCGGGCACGGTGTCGTCGTCCGCCTCGCCGAGGTTGATCACGAACTGCACGTCGTCGCTGGGAGTGTCCGGGTCCCCGGCCCACTGGCTACCCGCCTGGTAGCACTCGTCGTAGACGGCCCGCTGGCCGTCGGTCCAGTCGTCGTCGTAGTTCTCCATCGGCATCCTTCCGCGACCGCTTCACCCGAGCATGCCGGGTCGGCGAGACGGTCGCGGCGGTACCGGCGAACCCGGGCCGCCCCTCCCCGGTTCCCGTCCTACGCTGCGGTGGTGATCTACAAGATTCTGTCGACCAGCGAGTGGGACCAGGCGGGCGCGGCGGGGCACTTCACCGGCACCGCGATGGACCACCAGTCCGGGTTCATCCACCTTTCCGGGGCGGACCAGGTGGTGGAGACCGCCCGCCGGTACTTCGCCGGGGTGGCCGGGCTGACCCTGCTCACCGTCGACCCGGACCGGCTCGGCGACACGCTGCGCTGGGAGCCGTCCCGGGGCGGCGCGCTCTTCCCCCACGTGTACGGCGTCCTGCCGGTCGACGCGGTGGTGGCGGCGGAGGCGTTGCCGGCGGACCGGCCGGCCGCCGACGCGGTGGCGGCGCTGCTCGACTGAGCGGCTCGTTATGCTACGCCGAGCCCGCGCGCCGGCCCTCCGCACCGAGAGCCCGGGGCGGCGGGGCGGTCCTGGCCCACGG
>JBARAE010000899.1:0-3261 GCA_049791715.1 Micromonospora sp. | reverse complement strand
GGCCACCTCCCGGTCGGCCGCCGCCCGCCGCCACAGCTTCATCGAGCCACCCCGGTGCGCCTGTACGGCGAGTCGGACGTTCTCCCGCACCGTCAGCGAGCCGAACACCGAAGACGCCTGGAAGGTGCGCCCGAGCCCGAGCCGGGCCCGCCGGTACGGCGGGAGGGCGGTGATGTCCTCCCCGTCCAGCAGGATTCGACCCTCGGTGGGCGGACGCAGGCCGGTGATCAGGTTGAACAGCGAGGTCTTGCCGGCACCGTTCGGCCCGATCACGCCGAGGAACTCCCCGGGTGCCAGGTCGAAGTACACGTTGTCGACGATGGCGACCTCGCCGATCCGCCAGGTCAGACCGCGGGTGGCGAGCACGGATCAGCCCTTCATCTGGGTGACCGGCGGCGCGGTCTCGTCACCGGTCAGGGTCTTCTGCGCGGTGGCGGTGAACGCCGTGCCGCTGCCGGAGAGCTTGGCCTGGTACATCGGCTGGAGCAGCGCGTGGTCCTCGGCGCGGATCGTCATCTTGCCCTTGACACCGTCGAAGCTCCAGCCCTCGAGCGCGGCGACCATCTTGTCGACGTCGTCGCCGCCACCCTCCTGCACGGCCCGCACGATCATCTGGGCGGCGTTGAAGCCGTCCGGGTGGAAGAGGTCGATCGTTCCGCCCGGGATCTTGGCCTTGGCAGCCTTGGCGGCCTCGGTGTCGCTGGCCCCGTCGAAGTAGTGCGCCAGGAAGGAGATCTTGCTGCCGGCCGCACCGAACGTCGGCCACGACGCGCGGAGGTCCAGACCGGTCACGACCTGCGTGGACGAGAGGACGCCCTGCTGGTCGAGGGTCTGCCACATCGCCGGGGCGGTGGTGCCGGCCCAGGCGACGAAGAGCAGATCCGGCTTGGCGGCCTTGATCTGGCTGGCGAACGGGGTGAACTCGGTGGCGCTCGCCGGGGCGCGGACGCTGCTGACGGTGGCGCCGGCGCCGCCGATGACCTTCTTGACGGCAGCCTCGTTGGCGTCGCCGAACGCGCCCTCCTGGGCGAAGACGACGACCTTCTTGCCGGTGGCGTCGCCGATGAAGGACTTCGCGGTCACCACGTCCTGGTACGACTGCCGACCCGAGCGGAATGTGTACTTGTTGGCGCCCGTGATCCCGTCGGTGGCCGCCGGCCCGGAGATGAAAAGCACCTTGTTCTGGGCGGCGATCGGGGCGACCTGCAGCGCCACACCGGAGGAACTCGACCCACCGATGATCTTGTAGCCCTTGCCGATCAGGTCCTTGGTCGCGGAGACCGCCTTGGCCGGGTCGCCGGCGTCATCGACCTCGGTGATCTCGATCTTCCGGTCGCCGACCTTGCCGGTGCCCTTGGTGGCGTAGTCGAGGCCGGCCTTCAGCCCCTCGATGTACTGCTTTCCGTAGCTGGCCAGGGGGCCTGACTGGGCGTAAACCAGACCAACCTTGACCGGTGCGGCGCCGTCGCCGCCGCCGGAGGCGGTGTCCTGGGGGCTGCCACAGGCGGTGGCGGCCACCGCCGCCGCCATCATCGTGGCGGCGGAGAGGAACACCCGCCGCGTCGTCCGGACCGTCATTGCGACTCCAGGGTGAGGACTCGGAGGGAGGGAACTTGTTTGTCGGCTCACGCTAGAAGTGACGTCACCCACGGGCTATGTGGCCGAAACACACAAGTAATCATGGTGGGGTGGCCGACGGTTACAGCGGTCGACACCGGGCGGCGACGGCGGCGCCCTGCGGTGGCCGTACGCGCCATCGATGAGGCGGCCGGTGTGTCGCGCCCCGCTATCGCCGCGCTCCCAAACGCCAAGGTGTCCGCGGATCCCTCCGCCGGCCGGTCAGCTACGCCCGCGCCGCGCAGGCGCCGTCGTGGTCGGCCGGCAGGGGGCAGCGCCGACGGCCGACGAGCAGGCGGTCGCAGAAGACCCGATGCCGTACGTGCTGGGCGTCCTCCTCGGACACCGTCGTCTCCGCCCGGTCGACGTCGGGCAGGAAGCCGAGGGCTCGACAGATCGCCCGGGCGAACCGCCGCGCCCCGTCCAGGTCCGTGGCGAGCACCGGGAGGTGGACGACGAAGCGTTCCCGGCTCACCGGTACGCCCCGGGGGCGAAGCGGGACTGCCAGGTGCACAGCGCCCGCTTGATCCGGATGTTCTCCTCGGTGGTCCGGGCCAACTGGCGGCGGGTGTCGGCCAGCTCGCCGGCGATGCGGTGCAGGAACGCGTGCACCTCGGCCGGGTCGAGCCCGCTCCGCACGTTGCGAAACTGCCGCTCCCGGATATGCCGAGCGGTGAGTGGGTGGCAGGACTCCGAGCGGTACCAGCCGCCGTTCGGCGGCCGATCCGGTCTTCTCCTGGGCCGGAACAGGGTGAGCACGTTTCTCATGACCACCTTCCTCGCGCTGCTGGAAGACGGTCCGGTCCACGAATAGGGGACGCGGACCGGACCGCCGGCCCCGCGACCGCAGCCCTCCTCGGCGGTACGACCCCGGAGCCCACCTGAGGTCCGAGCCCCGAGGGTTTGCCGAACCAACCGGAGCCGGACGAACAGAGGCTACACAAGATGCTTGTGTAGGTCGACCCCGCAGTGTCACGACACGACAGCCTGTTGCAGTTACTGGTGTAGGCCCGGCATGATCGGAGATGCCGAACCAACCGGAGTCCTCAGCATGCCCACAGCAGAAGCCCCATACCGCCAGATTGCCAATGACCTGACCGCCAAGATTAAAAGCGGCGAACTCAAGCCCGGGGACAAACTGCCATCCACCAGGGAGCTTGCCGAGGCATACAAGGTCCACATGAACACCGCCTCGCGGGCGCTCTCCCTGCTGCATGATCGCGAGCTCATCACCGGCCAGCCCGGCCGCGGCACCTACGTTGCGGAGCGCCCGGCGCAGTAAGGCTGTCAGACGCTACGAATCTGATGACGTGAACGGGTCATTCCCCGCCGCGCGCCGGTACCCGATCCATTAACGTCATCAGATTCGTAGCGGCGCAGGAACCCACCCGACCCGGGCGTGCGCGACCAGCGGAACACCGACGCGGGGGTGTCCTGGTGGACCCGACACCCCCACGTCGGCGATTCGATGTGGATCATTCGCCCCGAGGGGCGGCGGTGAGTCAGTGGCGGGGCAGGCCGGCGGGCGGCGACGGCGGTGTCCGGCTGGTCGGCGAAGACACCGTCCAGGCCCAGACCGAGGAAGAGCTCATACTCGGCGGTGATGTCGCCGCGGGCGTTCGGGTCGGCGCCGATCCGGAAGTC
>JBARAE010000898.1:0-4675 GCA_049791715.1 Micromonospora sp. | reverse complement strand
GGCCGCCTTGATGTGCCACCCCTCGGCCACCGGGTCCTTCGCGCTATCTCGGAGCGCATCCAATGGCGCGCCCAGCTCGACGCCGCCAGACGCGCCACCGATCCACCCGATGTTTCGGCAATCAGCTCGGCTCAGCCAGTAGAGCAGGAAGGAAAGGGAGCATGACCGAGAGGAAGAGCGTTCGTCCGGCTGAGGCCGCCGCGCTCTTGGGCGTATGCAGGGACACCGTCTACGTGCTGATGCGATCGGGCCGGCTCCGGTCTACCAAGGTGGGTCGCGCGCGGCTCATTCCGTTGGCAGCCATTGATGACTTGCTTTCGGCGACCGAGGAGTTCGCGGCATGACGGGCCGGCGTCGCCGTTCTCATGGCGAGGGTTCGGTGTACGAGCAGCGTCCGGGTATGTGGGCTGCCGTGGTCGACCTCGGGTGGATCGACGGTAAGCGCAGGCGCAAGTACGTCTACGCGAAATCTGAGGCAGAGGCAATCCGCAAGCGCGATGACCTGCGGCGGCGGCATGCTCTGGGCGAGAACCTTGCCGCGCAGCCGCGCACTCTTTCAGACTGGTTGGACGAGTGGATCGCGATGAAGGCCCAGGAGGGCACTCGGGCGTCCACGCTCCGCGGCTACCGCTGGTTGATCGAGAGCCACATCCGGCCGACGCTCGGCAATGTGGCGCTGAGCAAGCTCACGCCGACGATGATCCGCCGTGTTCTCTCGGCGAAGGCCAGCGCAGATCTCTCGGCAACCACCGTTCGCCACATCCACGGCATGATCCGTAATGTCCTAGGCGACGCGGTGCGCGAGGAGCTGTTGCACCGCAACCCCGCGCATGCCGTCCGGGCTCCGTCGGTCCGCCAGCAGGAGCGGCGGGCACTAACGGTCGAGGAAGCCCGCCGATTGATCGAAAGGTTCCGGGGTGATCGCCTGGAAGCGCTGTGGGTCTGTGCCCTGACCGTCGGTCTGCGGCGGGGCGAGCTGCTCGGGCTGCGCTGGAGTGACGTGGATTTCGGCGCTGGCACTCTCACCGTTCGGCAAACCCTGCTCCGCGCTGGTGGACAGCTCCACTTCGCCGAACCGAAGACGGAACGCTCACGGCGGACCGTGCCAGTTCCCGAACAGACCATGGCGCTTTTCCGCAGTCACCGGCGGCGGCAGGCGGCCGAACGGCTCCAGGCGGGCGAGCGCTGGCAGGACTTCGGTTTGATCTTCGCCTCAACGATCGGCACGCCCATGGAGCCGCGCAACGTCGACCGCGCCTGGCATGCGACTCGGGCACGCGCAGGGCTGCCCTGGTTACGGCTGCACGATCTTCGACATGCCTGCGCCACGTTCCTTCTCGCGTCGGGCGCATCCCCCCGCACGGTGATGAAGACCCTCGGCCACAGCCAGATCACGTTGACGATGAACACGTACGCACACGTCCTGGCCGAGGTCGAGCGGGCGGCCATGGACGCGGCGGCCGACCGGCTCTTTGGGTGAGCTTGGCTGTACTGATGGCTGTACCGCTAGAAACCGCGAAGGCCCAGTCACAGCAGAGATGTGCTGTGGCCTGGGCCTTCAGTGGTGCGCCGCCAGGGACTCGAACCCCGAACCCGCGGATTAAGAGTCCGCTGCTCTGCCAGTTGAGCTAGCGGCGCTCGCTGGCAACGGGGAGAACATTAGCATGGCCCCCGACCCGGGTTCCAATCCGATCCCCGGCTCCCCCCTTCGGCCGAGCTTAACCGGCAAAGCACCGCAAAGAGCCCCGCTGAGAGCGCGAGGGGCGCTAGGTGATGGCGGTGATGCGGCACCATGTCGCCAGGCACGGGAGATCAAGAGGTGGGGATGGGCAGGTTCGCGCGGGCCGGGGCGATGGTGGGTGCCCTCGTCCTCACGGCGTCGCTGGCACTGACCGGGTGCGGGGGCGACCAGAAGAAGCCGGCGTTTGTCGGCGGTGTCCAGCCGGCCGAGGCCGCCACGGCAGCCGAGGCGACGGCCAGTCCGTCACAGGCGGCGGTGCTCCCACTCGGCGTGACCCCGGCCGACGGCGCCGACGACCGACCGGTCAGCAGCGAGATCAGCGCGAAGATCCCCGGTGGTGGGACCGTCACGAAGGTCGTCCTCGCCACGGCCGACGGCGACACCGTCGAGGGCCGGATGCGCCGCGACGGGTCGTCGTGGGTGCCGTCCAAGGCGTTGAAGTACAACACCCGGTACACGGCCACGGTGACCGGCACCGGTACCGACGGTCGGACCCACCGGGGCACGAGCACCTTCACGACGATGGCCAAGCCGAAGTCGATGATCGGCTCGGGGCTGTACATGTTCAGCGGCAAGACGTACGGCGTGGCGATGCCGGTGGTGGCGGAGTTCTCCCCCGGCATCCCGAAGAAGGATCGGGCCGCAGTGCAGAAGCGGATGTTCGTGCAGACCGACCCGCCGCAGCCGGGCGCCTGGCACTGGCTCTACAACGGCACGCAGGCGTACTACCGGGCGCCGGAGTACTGGAAGCCGGGCACGACGATCACCGTACGGCTGGCGCTGGCCGGCATTCCGCTGAGCAACGGCCGCTACGGCAACGTCGACCGGACGGCGACCGCCAAGATCGGCCGCTCCTTCGAGATGAAGGTGGACAACGCGACCAAGCGGATGACCGTCTACCAGGACGGCGCGGTGATCCGCACCCTGGCGGTGAGCCTCGGCAAGAAGAGCACCCCCTCCTCCAGCGGCACCATGGTGGTGATGGAGAAGAAGGAGTCGACGGTCTTCGACACCCGGGACGAGCCGGACCCGGACAACCAGTACGTCACGAAGATCGACTTCGCTCAGCGGCTCACCTGGGGCGGCGAGTACATCCACGCCGCGCCGTGGTCCGAGGGTGTGCAGGGCCGGGAGAACGTCTCGCACGGCTGCGTCAACGTCTCCATGGCGAACGGCAGGTGGCTCTTCGACCGCACGCTGATCGGCGACCCGGTCACCGTCCGCGGCACCGAACGGCGGCTCGTCCCGGGCAACGGCTGGACGGCGTGGAGCATGAGCTGGCCGGAGTTCGTCGAGGGCAGTGCGCTGCCGGTGCCCGAGGGCGGCGCGCGCTCCGCCTTCTGATCCCGGTGGCCCGGCGGACCGACGCCGGGCACGGTAGGTGACGCCGGACGCGCGTACCGCGGGCGCCGGCAGAGACCCTGCTCACTCGAAAACCGCCGGAGGGTATCAAAATCCGCACAAGTTGGTCGGGGTGGTTCGGTTCACTCCCCGCAACGGGTATCCGTACTCCTGCCTCAGTAGGGGACGATGGGATGGGGCATCACGACTGTGAGGGAAACATGCGAGCTAGCCAGGACGAGCTGACCTGGGGCGGGACCGCCCGGCGCGGCGGGCGACGCCGCGTGTTCGCGGCAGGGGTGCTGGCCGTCGCCATGGCACTCACCGGCTGCACCAGCGGCGACGGTGGCAAGCCGTCGAGCTGGCAGAGCCCGGCGGAGGACCCGCCGAAGGCCACGGCCACCATCACCGAGCCGCAGGCCGACGCCAAGGACGTGCCCGCCTCCACCGGCATCAGCTTCACCACGAAGGACGCCGAGGACGTCACCGTGGAGGTCAAGGACTCGGCCGGCAAGGAGGTCGATGGCGAGCTGGCCGCCGACCGGAAGAGCTGGCTGCCCGACGGCGCCCTGGAGTATGGCGACACGTACACGGCCACCGTGACCGCGACCGGTGACGACGACAAGCCGGCCACGGCGACCAGCACCTTCACCATCATGGACCGGCCCAGCAAGCAGATCCGGGTGAGCAGCTTCCTGGGTGACAACCAGGTCGTCGGCGTGGGGATGCCGCTGATCGTCAGGTTCAGCCGGGCCATCCCCGAGGACTACCGGGACGACGTCCAGCGCCGGATGACGGTCACCGCGAAGCCGGCCCAGGAGGGCATCTGGCACTGGGTCAGCCCCACGGAGGTCCGCTACCGGCCGAAGGAGTTCTGGAAGGCCAACAGCACCGTGTCGTACCGGGTCCAGGCGGGCGGGCTGCCGCTCGGCGACGACTGGTACGGCCGCTCCGACCTCAGCGTGGACATCAAGATCGGCCCGTCCTTCGTGATGACCGTGGAGAACCGGACGAAGCGCATGACGGTCACCAAGGACGGCAGGGTGATCAAGACGATCCTGGTCAGCCTCGGCAAGAAGACCACCCCCTCGTCCAGCGGCACCATGGTGGTGATCGAGAAGCTCCGCAAGACGGTCTTCGACACCATGGAGGAGCTGGGCCCGGAGGAGGGCTACCGGACGGACATCGACTTCGCCCAGCGGCTCACCTGGGGTGGCGAGTTCATCCACGCCGCTCCCTGGTCGGAGGGGCAGCAGGGCACGGTCAACGTCTCGCACGGCTGCGTGAACGTCTCGATGGCCGACGGCGCGTGGCTCTTCGCCAACACCCGGATCGGTGACCCGATCACCGTCAAGGGCACCGAGCGCCGGCTGCAGAACGGCAACGGCTGGACCGACTGGAACATGAGCTGGGACGAGTACGTCAAGGGCAGCGCCCTGCCGTACGACCCGGCGGGCGGCGACGGGGCCAGCACGGAGCCCAGCGCCGAGGCGACGCCCTGACCCACGCGCACCGGTGAGAGGCCCTCCGATCGGAGAGGGCTCTCACCGTTCCAGCAGAAGGACGAAACGACGGAAGCCCCCTCCCGAGGGA
>JBARAE010000897.1:0-11619 GCA_049791715.1 Micromonospora sp. | reverse complement strand
CGTCGTCCCCGGCACGCCCGGGTCGTGGCGGCCGCTCGGCGCCGGGCCGATCCGGCTCGGCCTCGGTACGGCGAACTTCGCCGGCCAGCTCTCCGCCTTCGCCGGCGCGATCAGCGCCGCCCGCCCGGACGTCTCCGTCGAGGTCGTGGTCGCCAAGCCGCCGGCGGCGTACGCCCACCCGGCCGACGTGCAACTGCACTTCCCGGCCGAACACCACCTCGACGTGCAGCTCGCGCAGGTCCGGCGGGTGCTCAGCGGCTACACCCACCTGATCGTGGACGCCTTCCGACCGGTGCTCGGCCGGCTCAACGGCGACGACATCTCCGCCGACCTACCCGCCCTGGAGCGGGCCCGGATCAAGGTCGCCCTGCTGGCGCACGGCAGCGAGATCCGCCACCCGACCCGCCACTTGGAGCGGCACGCCGAGTCCGGGTTCCGGGACGCCCCGGCGGAGCTGCGCGAGCGGCTCGCCGCGGTGACCGAGCGGAACCGGCGTACCGCGGAGGAGAGCGGCCTGCCGGTCTTCGTGACCACCCCCGACCTGCTCGACGACGTCCCCTTCGCGACCTGGGCGCCGCTCGTGCTCGACGTGGACGCCTGGGCCACCGACCGGCCGGTGCTGGACCGCCGCCGGCCGGTGGTGCTGCACGCGCCCTCCACCCGGTGGACGAAGGGCACCGACCGGATCCTGGCCGACCTGCAGGATCTGCACGACCGCGGGATCATCGACTTCCGCCTGGTCGAGGGCCTGCCGCACGACCGGATGCGCCGGCTGGTCACCGAGGCGGACATTATCGTCGACCAGCTCGTGATGGGCAGCTACTGCACCTTCGCCTGTGAGGGCATGGCCGCCGGTCGGACGGTCGTGTCCTACCTGAGCGACAGCGCCCACCGGTCGGCCGGCGTCCAGCCGCCGATCGTCAACGCGACCCCGGCGACCCTGGTGAAGGCGATCGAGGCGCTGCTCGACGACCGGGCCGCCGCCGCCCGCCTCGCCGCGGAGGGCCCCGGCTACGTGCGCGAACACCACGACGGGCGGCGTACCGCGGCCGTCTTCGACGCGTTTCTGAGATGACGGGTCGCCGCGCGTTCCACGGCGCGCGGCGGCCGACCTGTCACGCAGACCCCTCGACAAGGAGAAGGCACCCGATGGAACCAGTCCCGAGCAGCGCGGCCCGGCCGACCCGGGGGCGGGTGGTGATGCTGGTCGACAACGGGGTCCACGGTGACTCCCGGGTTCAGAAGGCGGCCCGGTCGGCCGCCGAGAACGGCTGGGAGGTGATCCTGGTCGGCATCTTCAAGGGCGCTGCCGCCGAGGAGACCTGGCGGATCGGGGACGCCGAGGTGCGCCTGATCCGGGTGCCGCGGCGGATCCCGCACCCGGTCACGTACCGCCGGGCGGTGCTGCGGCGTCCGCTGGCGTACCGGCCGGGGCCGGAGGGCAAGCGGAAGGTGCAGCAGCTCCGCGCCTGGCGGGACGACCTCAACTTCCGGCTGTCGGAGCTCAAGGTGGGCCGCCGGGAGGGTGCGCCCCGCTGGGCGGAACTGGCCGGGAAGGCGCGGCTGGCCGCGCCGTACTTCGCCAACAAGGCGGCCTTCCAGTGGGTGAAGTTCCGCAACCGGGAGCTGAGCCGGTTGCAGGAGCGCCAGCAGGACCCGAACTCGACGCTGGACCGGCTGGCCCTGCGGTTCTGGCAGGCCACCCGCGGCGACCGCGCCTGGCGCAGGCTGGACCCGGAGCTGTGGGACTTCGAACTGGCCTTCGCCCCGGTCGTGGACGAGCTGCAGCCGGACCTGATCCACGCTCACGACTTCCGGATGCTCGGCGTCGGCGCGCGCGCCGCGATGCGGGCCCGGGCCGGGGGCCGGGACGTCAAGCTGGTCTGGGACGCCCACGAGTTCGTCCCGGGGATCATCGGACGTCCGAAGAACCTGCGCTGGCTGCCCGCGCAGATCGCCTACGTGCGCGAGCACGCCCCGTACGCCGACGCGGTTATCACCGTCTCGTCCACCCTCGCCGACCTGCTCCGGGAGACGCACGACCTGCCCGAGCAGCCGGCCGTGGTGTTGAACGCGCCGCCCGGGGAGCTCACCCCCGAGCAGCGTGCCGTGCCGGTGCCGGACATCCGCGCGCTCTGCGGGGTGGGTCCGACGACGCCGCTGCTGGTCTACTGCGGTGGGATCAACCCCTCCCGGGGCGTCGACATCATGATCCGCGGGCTCACCCGGATGCCCGACGCGCACGTCGCGCTCGTCTCGGTGCACCCGAACGGCAAGGTCCCGATCATGGACGAGCTGGAGGAGCTGGCCGCCGAACTCGGCGTCGCCGACCGCGTACACCTCCTGCCGTACGTGCCGCACTGGCAGGTGTCGTCGTTCGTCTCCGCCGCCGACCTCGGCGTCATCCCGATCCACCACAAGCCGAACCACGAGCTGGCGCTCATCACGAAGTTCTTCGAGTACGCCCACGGCCGGCTGCCGATGGTCGTCAGCGACGTGAAGACCATGGCCGAGGCGACCCGGGCCACCGGCCAGGGTGAGGTGTTCACCGCCGAGGACCTCGACGACTACCTGCGCGCCGTCAAGGCCGTGCTCGACGACCCGCAGCGCTACCGGGCCGCCTACGACCGGCCCGGCGTGCTGGACCAGTGGACCTGGGAGGCCCAGGCGCGGGTGATGGACGAGGTGTACAGCCGGCTGCTGCCCAACCGGCCGCCCCTGCCGGCCAAGCCGCCCGCCGGGTCGACCCAGCAGCCGACGGACCGCGTGGTGGCGCCGCTGAGGTGAGCGCGCACAAAGGGGGCCCGGCGCCAGGCCGGGCCCCCTTTCGTGTTCCGCCCGTCAGTCGTCCAGCAGCAGCCGGTCGAAGCCGGACTGCGTCACCGTCCAGTCCCAGGTCTTGAGGGCGTGCTCGGAGGCCGCCTGGCCGATCTGCCGCCACTGCTCCTCGGTGGCGGTGGCGGCGAGGATCCGCTCCGCCGCCTCCTCCGGGGTGGCCACCACCCAGTCCGCCGGGAAGAGCGTCCGGGCGCCGTGCGGCTTGCCGGCGAAGAACGGCCAGTCCCGGACCACCGGCACCGCGCCGCTGGCCGCGCCCTCCACCAGACCGCAGTGGAAGCTTTCCCGCGCCGACGTGCTGAGGATGACCCCCACCTCGCTGAGCGCGCCCGGAACGTCATCGGTCTGGCCGTACCGGCGTACCGCACCGATCGGCTCCAGCTCGGCGAGGTCCTCCGCGAGCTGCTTGCCGTACTCCTTGGCGGGGAGGCTGGTCCGGTCGTTGAAGTCGCTGCCGATCAGCGTCAGGGTGTACCGCTCGTCCCGCTCGCGCAGCCGCCGGACCACCTCGATCGCCCAGCGGGGGTCCTTCGCCACCGAGCTGACCCCGACCAGACCCAGGTTGAACCGGGCCTCGGCCGGCTTCGGCCGCGGGTAGCGCTGCAGGTCCATGGCGTTGTCGATGACCCGGAGGCGGGGCGCGCCGGCCCCGGTGAGCTGGGGCAGCACCGCCGTGGACAGGTCCCGCAGGTGCTCGGAGACGAAGACGACGTCGTCCACCCGGGAGAAGTCCACCAGGTGCGGCCAGAAGTTGAACGCCTCGAAGCTGTGCAGCCGCACGATGATCCGGGCCGTTCCCGGGTCGTGCAGGGTGAACAGCGCGGCGGTCGCCTGGCACCAGTCGACGAAGACGGTGTCCGCCCAGTCCAGGTGCGGCCGCAGCCACTCCTCGATCTTGTCGCCGTACGACGACTCGCCGGCCAGCAGGTGCTCCATCACGGCGCTGCCGCTGAGCGCCAGCGGCCGACGTACCGGGTCGTCGTAGAGGTCGAGGAAGCGGACCTCGACGTTCGGCATCGACTCGTACCGCTCGAGGATCTCCTGGAGGAAGTTGTCGTTGATCAGCGTGGTCACCAGCAGCCGTAGCGGCCGGCCGGACGGCACCGGTGCGGCCGGGGCGAGCCGCCCACGGGGACCCGACAGCTTCCGTGCCGCCTCGCTCGCCCGGAACGGGGCCAGGAAGGCGCCCGGATCGCCGCTCATCGGCGAGGACAGGCGGTCGAAGTGCAGCACCCGGTTGGAGGCGAGGCTCCACGCCTTGGAGACGGCGGCCGCGGCCTGCTTCGTGTTCGTGGGCAGCAGGCTGTCCGCCAGCTTCAGCTGCGCCGTGATCGCGTCGTGCAGCCCGCTGGGCACCCGGCCGACGGACAGCTCGGCCTGCGCCGCCTTGGTGAGCACATCCGCGCGGGTCTTGGCGCTGCGGATCCGGCTCACCGCGGCCGCCGACGCGCGGGCGGCCGCGGTCGGCTGACCGGCCCGTACCGCGCTGGCGTGCAGCCGGAGGGCGAGCTTGCTGCGGTACCGGTCCGGGATGCGCGGCGCCGCCACGGCGCGGGTCCAGAGCCACACGCCGGCCGGGTTGCTCATCACGGTCTGCCCGGTGGCCTTCTTGATCGTCGTCTTCGCGGTGTCCACGGCGAACCGGCGGGCGCCCCGGGCACCGATGCCGGCGGTCGCCGCGACCTGGCGCTCCAACCGCTTGGTCACCGGCTCGCTGCGCCGCGCGTCGAGGGCCTTCTGCGCCGGCGTCAGGCCGTAGTGGGCGCCGGCGCGGACGTTGCGCTGGGCCATCTCCCAGACCGTGTGCACCGCGCGGGCGTCCAGGGCCACCAACAGGTCGGCGGCGTGGAACCGCTGGCGTACCCAGCGGTCGCGCCTGGCGTGCAGCCAGATCTGGCGGTTCGCCGTCGCCCGGCCGAGGGCGGCGCGGAACCGGGGGCTGCGCTCCTGCTTCGGCGTCACGAAGGTACGGACCTCGGCCAGCGCCGGGTCGATGTCCAGATCGGCGGGGTCGAAGAAGCAGGCGACCGAGACGGTGGCCCCCTTGCTCCGGAATCGCTCCAGCGCCTCGATCAGGACGGCCGGCTGCTTCGGCGCAGTGGCGGCGACGATGAGCACCTTGGTCACGGTCGGGAGTCTCCCGTCGGTGCGGGGGTGGTCGGGGCGGACGTGCCGGCGTCGGTCGGCCGGACGAGCTCGGTGAGGTGTCGGACGGCGGGGCCGAGCACCGCCGGCCGGGCGTAGCGGCGGGCCAGCTCACGCGCCTCGGCCCGGTCCGCGTCGGTCGCCTTGACCGCCATCCGGGCCGCCTCGGCGAAGGAGTTCGCCAGCCGGTGCGGATCGAGGCCCACCGCGCCGGTCCAGAGCGGATGCCCGGCCAGCACGTTGCTCGCGTCGTGGTCCACGTCGTGCGCGGAGAGCACCGGCAGGCCGGTTGCCATGAACTCGTACACCTTGCCGGAGGTGACGTAGCGTCCACCGACCAGCATCAGCACCAGGGCGTCCCAGGAGCCGTACGTCGCGGCCAGCTCCGCCTTGGGCACCGGCCCGCCGAAGCTGACGCCGTCGGCGGCGGCCTCCTTGAGCAGGTCGATGTGGCGGTTCGCCTCGCGCATCGGACCGGCGCCGATGTGGCCGCGGACCTCGAACCGGGAACGGGCCAGCAGCGGGTCGTCCCGCCGGGCGATCCGCCAGGCGTCGAGCACCGCCTGGAGGAAGGCCGGCGTGAAGTTGACCGAACCGAGGTACCCGAAGGTCAGCCCCTTGGCCGGGTCGGGTGAACGACCGGTGATGGCCGGCAGGCTGTCCTCGTCGTAGCCGTTGCGGACCACGTGCACCCGGTCGCTCAGGTCCGGGTACCGCTCCCGGTAGAAGCCCGCGATCGGGTCGTTGACGCACCAGACCGCGATCGCGTGCTCCAGGACCTTCGACTCCCACTGCCCGGAGATCGAGTCCTTGCTGAACGCGTCGCCGCCGTTGATGACGTCCAGCGACCAGCCGTCGCGGAAGTCCACCGCGTACGGGACCTTGTACTCCTCCCAGAGTTTCCACGTCGCGGCCAGGTTGACGTACGGGGCGCAGGAGGTGAGCAGCAGGTCGGCGGGGTGCTCGCGGTGCACCCGCAGCATCGCCTTCTCCAGCTCGTACCGCCAGCCGCCGAACACCGGCTCCGGGAAGATCTTCTTCTCCCGCTTGCGCAGGCCGGCGATCCAGCCCGTCGGGTCCAGCGACCGCTCCTCGGAGAACGCCCGGATGTCGGTCTCCAGGTCCTCCCGGATCAGCGGCAGCTCGACCACCTTCACCCGCGGGTCTACCTTCTCCGACAGGGTGTGGTCCAGGCCGTACTCCCGCTCCCAGGCCTCCTGGCAGATGGTGACGACCGTGACGTCCCAACCCTGGGCACAGAACTGGTTGGCGGTCTCGCGCATCCGATAGGCGCAGCTCTTGGCCGCCGGCGGGAAGCCGATCGCGAGGTAGATGACGTGGGGCCGGGCCCCGCCGCCGGACCGCGGCGCGGGGACGGATTGGTTGTTCATCGCATGCTGCCGATCCTGAGGAGAACGTGACCCATCATGCCTGGTGCGCCCGGAGCGTCTCGATCACCCGGTGGGCCGCCCGGCCGTCGCCGTACGGGGTGCCCCGGGACGCCTGCGGGGCCGGACGGGTGGCCACGCCGACCCACTCGCCGCCCAGCTCGCGCGGGTCCGGGACGAGGCGGTTCCAGTCGTCCACCAGGGTCTCGATCCACTCCGTCTCGGTGCGCAGCGTGGTGCAGGGACGGCCGAGCAGGTAGGCCTCCTTCTGCAGGCCCCCGGAGTCGGTGACCACACCGGCGGAGCCGAGCACCGCGGCCACCATGCCCGCGTAGGGCAGGGGACGGCCGACGTGCAGCGTGCCGCGGGTCAGCTTGAGGCCGTACTCGTCGGCGCGGGCGATCAGCCGGGGGTGGGCCAGCAGCGCGACCGGTACGGGCAGCTCGGCGAGGGCGTCGACGAGCGCGGTGAGCCGGGCCGGGTCGTCGGTGTTCTCCGCGCGGTGCAGGGTGGCCACCAGGTACGGGGCGTCCGGGTCGATGCCCTCGGGGAGGGTCGGCCGGGCGTGCTCCCCGTGCTCGACCGCGTCCCGGACCCGCAGGCAGACGTCCACCATCACGTCCCCGACGAGGGCGGAACGCCCGGCCAGGCCCTCGGCCGCGAGGTGGCGCATCGCCTCCTCGGTGGGGGCGAGCAGCAGGTCGGCGGCGTGGTCGGTGAGTACCCGGTTGTGCTCCTCGGGCATCCGCCGGTTGAACGACCGCAGCCCGGCCTCCAGGTGCGCCACCGGGATGTGCTGCTTGACCGCGGAGAGGGCACCGGCCAGCGTCGAGTTGGTGTCGCCGTAGACGAGCACCCAGTCGGGCCGCTCGGCGGCCAGCACCGGGTCGAGGGCGGCGAGGGTGTTGCCGGTCTGCACCCCATGGCTACCGGAGCCGATGCCCAGGTGCACGTCCGGGTCGGGGATGCCCAGACCGGTGAAGAACACGTCGGAGAGGTCGGCGTCGTAGTGCTGACCGGTGTGCACGATCACGTGTTGGCAGTCGCCCTCGGCGAACGCCGCGGCGATCGGCGCGAGCTTCACCAACTGAGGCCGGGCGCCGACGATGCTGACGACCTTCACGACGTATCTCTCTCCTCGGATCGGACGGTGCGTTCTGGGGGTCTGTGGGTCGGGCGCGCGACGGGGCGTGAGGGGTGCGTCCTCACCCCGGCCACGACGGCACCGACGTCCGGCTCAGGTATGTGCTGTACCAGCCCGACATGAACATGAGGAACACGGCAGCCGACATCGCACCCACCGATGCCCCCTGGCGGACGGCCCCGGTCACCGGCGGTGGCGGCGCGGATGCCGGTGACGGGTGAGAGCCCCTGGAATAGTAGTGCCCCGGCCGGTGCCCCGACGACTCCGGACGACAGGTGTCGAACGGGCATTCCTCGCCCGTACCGGGACGAGTGACGTGGGGCGCGGACACATCGCAAGACCCTAACCCACTGGTCGCGGCCCGTCCCGCCGCCGTCAGCGAGGGAGGGGTCGGAGCCACCCGGCGTCCGCGGGTGAATCGGGGCTTCCCGCAGGCGGTGAACTCCCGTGCCAGGGCACCTTTCGCCGCGCCGGCTTGTCGTAGACTCGCTCGGGTCCGCAGGCGCGGTGCTCGCTGGGACGGAGACGGGCAGGAATGGGATCTGACGGCACAACCGCAGCGGTGGGCACCCGGGGACGGGTCGTCATGCTGGTGGACAACGGGGTCAACGGCGACTCCCGGGTGCAGAAGGCGGCGCGTTCCGCGGCCGAGGCCGGCTGGGAGGTCATCCTCCTCGGGCGGGCGCCCGTCGGGCAGCCGCAGAGCTGGCGGCTCGGCGGGGCCGAGGTCCGCCTGGTGCCGATGCCCGAGCCCCTGGCCAAGCGCCGACACGAGTTCCGGCGGGCCTGGCTGCGTCGACCGCTGGCCTACCCGCCCAGCGGCATCGCCGCGCACCGCACCCAGGCGATCAAGGCGTGGCGGGCGGACCTGGGGGTCCGGCGGGCCGCGCTGACCACCGCCGCCCGCGAGTCCGGGGCCGGCCGTCCCGGTGGTCTCCCGTGGACGACGCTGCGGGCCGAGGAGAAGCTCGCCGGCCTGGCCCGCCGCTGGGTCTCGTTCCGCAACCGCCAGCTCACCCAGGCCCGGCGTGGGCGCAAGCTCGACGGCCCCTGGGACCGCGCGTACACCCTGTTCTGGCAGAAGGTCCGCGGCGGCGGGGCCTGGCGTCGGCTCGAGCCGGGCCTGTGGGACTACGAGCTGGCGTACGGCCCGGTCGTCGACGAGCTGGCACCGGACCTGATCCACGCCAACGACTTCCGGATGATCGGGGTGGGCGCCCGGGCCAAGATCCGTGCCGCCGCGAAGGGCCGGCGGATCGCCCTCGTCTGGGACGCCCACGAGTACCTGCCCGGTGTGCAGCCGTGGCGGGACAATGCCCGCTGGCTGCCGGGGAACGTGGCCCACGAGCGGGAGTACGTGCCGTACGCCGACGCCACCATGACCGTCTCCGGCGGCCTGGCCGACCTGCTGCAGGCCGAGCACGGGCTGGCCGAGCGACCGGCGGTCGTGCTGAACGCGCCCGCGGTGGACGAGCTGCCCACCGACGAGGTCGGGCCGGTGCCGGACATCCGGGCGTTGTGCGGCCTCCGGCCGGGGACGCCGCTGCTGGTCTACAGCGGGGTGGCGGCCGCCAAGCGCGGGCTCGGGGTGATGGTCGAGGCGCTTCCGGAGCTGGCCGGGGCCCACGTCGCGTTCGTGGTGAACAAGCCCGAGTCGGCGTACGTGAAGGGGCTGCGCACCCGGGCCGAGGAGCTCGGCGTGGCCGACCGGGTGCACGTGCTGCCGTACGTGCCGCACCACCAGGTCGTGCCGTTCCTGTCCGGCGCGCAGGTGGGCGTCATCCCGATCCAGCACTGGCCGAACCACGAGATCGCCCTGATCACCAAGTTCTTCGAGTATTCACACGCTCGCCTCCCGCTGGTCGTCTCCGACGTGCGGACGATGGCCGAGACTGTCCGGGAGACCGGGCAGGGCGAGGTGTTCCGGGCCGAGGACGTGACGGACTTCGTCCGGGCGGTCCGCGCGGTGCTGGCCGACCCGGCGCGCTACCGGGCCGCGTATGAGCGCCCCGGACTGCTGGCGCAGTGGACGTGGGAGGCGCAGGCGGCGGTGCTGGACGGGGTGTACTCCCGGCTCCTGCCCGACCGGCCGGGGCCGGTCACTGACGGCGACCCGGTCTCCGGTGCGATGCCGACCTCGTTGGGGGTGGGCGCGTGAGCCAGCCGGACGTGACCGTCATCGTCGCCGTCTACAACACCATGCCGTACCTCACCACCTGCCTCACCTCCCTGGTGGAGCAGACCATCGGCCTGGACCGGCTGGAGGTCGTGGCCGTCGACGACGGGTCCACGGACGGCAGCGGTGCGGAGCTGGACCGGTTCGCAGCGCGGTACCCGGGCACCTTCACCGTGCTCCACCAGCCCAACTCGGGCGGCCCGGCGGCGCCGAGCAACTGCGCCCTGGACCGCGCCCGCGGGCGCTACGTCTTCTTCATCGGCTCCGACGACCACCTCGGCCCGGAGGCGCTGGAGCGGCTGGTCGACGCCGCCGACCGCTGGCAGTCGGACGTGGTGCTCGGCCGGATGGTCGGCACCAACAAGCGTTATGTGCACCAGGCGATCTACGCCAGCACCGAGGAGCAGGTCGACCTCTTCGACAGCCCGCTGCCCTGGTCGCTGTCGAACACCAAGCTGTTCCGGCGGGACCTGATCGAACGGCACGCGCTGCGGTTCCGCGAGGACATGCCGATGGGCAGCGACCAGCCGTTCACCCTGGAGGCCTGCCTCCGGGCCGGGAAGATCTCCGTCCTCGCCGACTACGAGTACTACTACGCGGTCAAGCGGGACAACGCGCAGAACATCACCTACGCCAGCCGGTTCGAGGAGCGGGTGCGCTGCGCCGAGGAGTTGCTGGCGTTCGACGCCGTGCTCATCGAGCCGGGCGAACGCCGCGACGCGATCGTGGTGCGGCACTTCGCCTGGGAGGTGGGGAAGCTCCTCCGCCCCGAGTTCCTCGACCTGGCCCCGGAGGTGCAGCAGCAGGTCCACGACCGGATCCGCAAGCTCACCGAGACCTACCTCACCGACGACGTCCGGGACCGCCTTCCCTCCGACATCCGGTTGCGCATGCTCATCGCCCGGGACGCCGACCTGGAGCGGCTGCGCACACTCGTCCGCCAGCAGGCCGACAAGGAGCCGCCCGAGGTGACCGTGGAGGGCGACCGCTGGTACGCCCACTACGTCGGCTTCCGCGACCCGGCACTGGGCTACCCGGACTACTGGTACGACGTCACCGACAAGGCCGCCAAGCAGCTGACCAACCTCACCGCGACCGACCTGGCCTGGGGGCGGGACGCCGCCGGCGCCCGGGCGCTGGTGATCACCGCGCAGAGCCGGTGGGCCGAGCTCGCCGAGCTCACCGCGGGGGCGGTGCGGGTCAGCGTGGGCGAGCTGACGGGTGCCACGTCGATGTCTCCGGGCGGCCCCGGTACCGTCGTACGGACGGACTTCGCGGTGGACCAGCTGCTCGCGGTCGTCGCGCCGAACGGGGAACGTCGGGTGGTACGGGCCGAGGTCTCCGCGCTGGGCGGGACCGGGTCGGCACCGCTGCGGACGGAACGACGTGTCGCCGCTCCACGCCTGCTGGCGCGGCGGGGCGCGCAGTTCCACCTCGTCACGCCCACCACGAACCACAAGGGCCAGGTGATCGTCGCGATCACGCCGGTGACGCCCGGTCGGTTCATTGCCCGTCTCCGCCGAATGTGGCCCTCAGGAGGAAAGTAGTTCCATGAACATCTGCGTCGTCGCGCTGGGAAAGATCGGTCTGCCGCTCGCCGTGCAGTTCGCCTCGAAGGGGCACCGGGTGATCGGTGCCGACGTCTCCGAGCGGGTCGTGGGGCTGGTCAACGACGGGGCCGTACCGTTCCCCGGTGAGGCCGACCTGGACGTCAAGCTGAAGGAAGCGGTGGCCGCCGGGCTCCTCTCGGCCACCACCGACACCGCCGCCGCGGTCGCCCAGTCCGAGGCGGTCGTCGTGGTCGTGCCGCTCTTCGTGGACGCCGAGGGCGTGCCGGACTTCGGCTGGATGGACGACGCCACCCGGGCCATCGCGGCCGGCCTCAAGCCGGGCACCCTGGTCAGCTACGAGACCACCCTGCCGGTCGG